>JAHDHB010000607.1 GCA_020631545.1 Saprospiraceae bacterium
ATTTGGATGCGCTGGAATCCGTTCTCAAAAGTCTTTTCGCTTCTATTCCTTACCACAATTTCACGAATAACAAGATTGCAGAATATGAGGGTTATTATGCTAGTGTTATTTACGCCTATTTTGCCAGTCTAGGTTTCGAGATTATCGCAGAGGACACTAGCAATAAATCACGCGTTGACTTGACGCTAAAATTAGAAGACAAAATCTATATTTTTGAATTTAAAGTCGTTAAACAAAGCACGGGAACTGCTTTAGCGCAAATCAAGGACAAGCGCTACCATGAAAAATACGAAGCCCTAGGAAATCATATCTACCTCGTGGGCATCGAATTCAATAAGGGACAACGAAACGTGGAGCATTTTGACTGGGAATTAATGGAAAAATAACTTGTTGTTTTCTAATGTCTTGCCAAGCTAAAGAACGTGTCTTTGTTACGAGACATTTATCGCTTGACACCTAAAAATTCTCCTCCTCTACCTCAAAGCAATCTCCCGTTTTTTCTGTTCTCTTGCAGAGATAAAAATGCTGATTTCGTAGAGGAAAAACAGAGGGATTCCTATCAATAATTGGGTAACTAAATCCGGTGGAGTAATGACCGCCGCTAAAATGAGAATAATAACCACCGCATGGCGACGATATTGCTTCATAAAATCTGGCGTGACAATGCCAATTTTAGAGAGGTAATAGATGACCAAAGGCAACTCGAAAGCCAAACCCGTGGGCAGCGTAAACATGATCATATAGTTGACAAAGGAAGACATCGTAACCGTGTGTTCTACTTGGCTAATATCATAACCTGCTAGGAAATTCACAGCGAAAGGCGAGATGATAAAATAACCGAACAGTATACCCGAAAGGAATAAGAAGGTACAAACACCAACAACACCACGAGTAGATTGGATTTCGTTTTCTAGGAGTCCAGGCTTGATGAACTTCCAAAATTCCCAGAAAATGAAGGGAAAAGCAAGGATGATCCCCCCAACAATGGATACTTTTAAGTGTATAATGAAAGTCTCCCCTAGTTGAGTCGTAATGAGCCTAAAATCTATCGGTGTCATACACAGGCTTTTGCCTAGTCCGATTTTTTCAGAAATCCAACACATGCCTTGATAGGAAAGGAATTCGGCGTTTTTAGGCGCAAAAATAACTTTCCCAAATACAAAATCCTTGAGCATAAAGAGAATAGTACCCGAAGCGATAATGTAGAGTATGGATCTTATTAAATGCTTGCGCAGTTCTTCGAGATGATCGAAAAAACTCATCTCTTGCTGTTCGTCCGCCTTGCCAGAATTCAATAAAGCCATAAAAGTTAAGAGTTAAGAGTTATCCACGATAGCTATCGAGAGTTAGAAGTTGTCTAACTCGTTCGGGGCAAAAATACAAAAGGTTTATCGGCGAACCAATAAACCTTTTGTCTAATCTGCTAGAGTTTTTCTGTACTCCTTGATTCAAGCCTCACTTCTTAGTTTCCAATCAACTGATACAAACCGTCTAATTTTGGAGAAAGAATGATTTCTGTACGACGATTCATGGCCTTTCCTGCACTCGTGGAGTTATCTGCTTTAGGGAAAAATTCTCCTCGACCAGCAGCGGTAACGCGCGTAGGACTAACCCCATTAGACGTCAACTCGCGGACAACAGAAGTGGCACGCATAACACTCAAATCCCAATTGCTGTTGGCTTCTCCGACATCATCCGTGTGGCCTTCAATCATAATGTTGGTATCTTGGTTTCTACTCAGCACACCTGCCAACGTTTTTAAGGCTTCTTTTCCTTTCGCATCAATAGTTTTACTACCCGATTTGAACAGTAATTCTTGACTTAAAGAAACGTATACCTTGCCGTCACGTTGTTCAACAGAAAGCTCAGAAGCATTAAAGCCCGTCAGAGCCGCATTCAATTTATTGCGAAGTGCAGTTGCTTGATTTTTTTGGCTATTAATCATGGTTTCAAGTTCTTGCACTCGTTTTTCACGATCAGAAAGGTCACCTTTTAAAGAACCCACTTTCGCTTCGCGGTCCTTAAGTTCTTCTTGCAATTTATCCATTTTCGCTTCCCGCGCGTCCAAATCCGCTTTCATCGCCGTCATTTTCGTTTCAAAATCCGCCATTTTAGTCTCCCGCTCTTTCAAGTCATTTTGTAAGGCAGAATTGTCCAATTCACGTTTGTTCAACGAGCTTTTCATGTCATTAAGTTCTCTTTCCTTCTGAATGAGGTCGCGCTCTCTTTTGTTCAATTCTGCTTGTGTTTCAGACAGTTTTTCCGACATTTCCTTCTTACCGCTAGAAGCTTCCGCAATAAGCTGCTCGTTTTGCTTTCTAATCTGCTCACAAAGCCGCTCCATCTCTCTATTCAATTGCTGGATACTCCGGTAACGCTCTCCACGAATAGTGGTATCCGTACGAAGTTCCGTAACATCTTTCTTCAAATCCGCGATTAATTCTTCACGATTATTGTTTCCAGTATTAGAATCATTTAGCGAATTTTGACATTCTCTAAGTTGATCACTAAGCGATACATTCGTATCCTGTACTTCTAAAAACTTTCTATTGGGAACACAAGAGGAGAAAAGCCCCATTATAATAAGTAGTCCGACAAGGTGTCGTAGATTCATTGGTTTTTATTTTTAGGTCGTTACTAATTTAATGCTACTTCAAACGCCTGTAAATATACGTATATCTATCGTACAAGTGTAGGTTTTGTAAAATACCTTATACTTTTAGGAAAAATTATACCAATTTTTTTGGTTTTCTTCTTCATTTTGGAGAATCACAAGCTAATTTTTTTTGCCCAAAGTCTTATTTTTTTCAAGTTTTGCAGAGTCCATCCTAAAAAATAAAACTAAAAACAAACAATGCCGACACAAAGCAGAATTATATTCCGATTTTTAACAAAATTTTTAATCTCACAGAACAATTCATACCTTTGCGTTATCCTTTTAGTAACTCAAATAATACACCTATCATGAAGACCTACCTTACTACTTTGCTGTTGGCAATTGGCTGTTGGCAGATTTTTCATATACTTGAAATAATTTAGGCAACACTAAAGGTTTAGCCTAATGAACAGGTTAGTTTAAAGATTTCTTTCTTTGAGCCTGTTTTTGGTTTAGCTTAAACATCAAATTCAGGTTTTCTAGGCACTAGTTTTATTCGCTAAGAAAAATATATTTCAAAATAAGAAATCCCTATAAATTACGAGCTATATTTTTAAAACAAAGCCTTTTAGGCATGACCTCAACATGATCACATTTTCGTGTCAAAAAAACATTTTTTTTGTCTTATCTTTGAAGTTCATTCCACACCGTCGTAGTAGTACCTTAAAATAAAGAACATTTAGCTTTTACCAGTCTATTTGGCCTATTTATCTAAACCCAAACAACTTTTACACAGATGAAAAATTTTGTTTTCCTCTTCCTAGCTTTAATGATATCACTAAGTAATAGCCTAGCCCAGTCTGTAGGCATAGGTACGAGTAATCCGGATGCTACCGCAAAATTAGATGTCGTGTCCTCTAACTCTGGTATTTTAATTCCTAGAATAGCCCTTACCAGTACTACAGATATTGTAACGATTCCCTCCCCAACTACTTCTGTTCTAGTTTATAATACAGCTACTGTCAATGATGTTATTCCTAGTTTTTACTACTGGGATGGCGCTAAATGGACACGCATCACTAATGATAATGACGAAGATCTG
>JAHDHB010000033.1 GCA_020631545.1 Saprospiraceae bacterium
TAAAGAAAAAGCCTTATCTTTAAGCACTAATTCGTAAAAGATTAGCAACACTCCCACAGGCACAAAAACCATTTTCATGAAAAAAAGTCGTTTCTCCCCCTTTCCTTGGAATAAAAAATCATTGTTATATTTGACTGGAGAAGTGAGTTCAGTTCTCCAATCAGTAATTCACCTCTAAATTTAACCCAACTAAGTCTACTTGATTATGTACAATTCTAGATTATTAAAAACACTCCGTCAAATTCCTAAAGAAGATCTCACAAACTTTCCTAAGTATGTCAAGGCTTTATACCCTAAAAGAACCATCGATATAACAGTTTTAGATTATATCATGGATTATGCTCCAAACTTCAATGAACGAAATGCCTTAACTAACGAATCCGCTTACCTAACTCTCTTCAGTAAAGAACCGAATAAACGGCCAAAAAAGTCAATTTCGAATGCCTCTGCAAGTCTTTTCACCTTACTAGAAGAGTTCTTTTTATGGCAAGACCCCAAAGAGGATAACTTTGAGCGTCAATACCGTTTGGCAAAAATATTCAAAAAAAAGAAATTGGATGAATTATTTTTTAGGTCTATTGATTCTTTAGAGAAAGAACTAAACAAGGACAATCCTGCTGATATGGCAAGCGCTGCCAATAAGTTGAAAATTGGGCATATAAAATACTACCATGTAGACAACCAAAAAATAAGCGAAAAAACACCCCTAATCAATGAATTATCTATACTAGACAACTTCTATATCGTAACAAAACTCAAATACTGTTGTGAGTTGTTTAACCATACAAAAATCTTAAACAGTAAGTCGTCAGAACTTCTATTTCTTGAGCCTATTATTCAATATTTAGAGAAGGCAAAGCCAGAACAAGTTTCCCCTTTAAGTTTAGCTTACTATCATGCGATGAAATTAATTAGAGACATTGATTATGAAAGCTTTAATTACTTAAAATCAAACTTTAGAAAAACCATTTGTACTTTTGAAAAAGAAGATCAGTGCATCCTTCTTTCCTATATGATCAATTACAATATTTCAAAATTTCGGGGCAATTCTCCTAACGAACATAAGGATGACATCTTAGAAACTATAAAACTGGGCTTAGAATTCGACCTCCATTCTATAAAGGATTCCATAACTCCTACTAGGTTTATTAATATTATTGAGATGTGCTGTTTTTTAGATGAACCAGAACTGAATAGCAATTTTATCAACCGGTATAGTACTTATTTGAAGGGAGAGAAGAAGGAAAATGCTATAAACTTTGGATATGCTCGTATTAAATTCCACGAGAAAGATTTTGGGGCCACCTTAAGCCTATTGAATAAAACAGTTTTGAATAATATTTTCTTTAAAATTCGGGAAAAAGAACTAAAAATTCGCTCTTTATACGAAACATGGAACGGCGTTGACGCTACTGCAATTTCAAGCTGTTGTGAAGCCTTTTCAAAACAAGTTTCTCGAGAAACTGCTTTGAATGCCGATCATAAAGAAGCCTTCATAAACTTCTCTAGGATTACAGCAATGCTTGTCAATAAAAAAAAAGACAAGGAGGGTTTCCTCCGACATGTAAAACAAAAGGAACTCCTCTATCTACGAAATTGGATTATAGAGAAAATCAAAGAAATAAAGCCTTAAAAGGTAATTGATAAAATAAAAATTTTATGGCTCCCCTTTTCATTAGGGGAGTCCATAAAAAATTCTCGATGTAATTCAAATTCTACAACAATGTTATTGCACATGCATTAGGATTGTACTTTATGTAACATCGTTTTTACGATAAATAAGAATACAGAGATAGAACATTGATTTCTATGTAACTAGAATATCTTCTAATACGATAATAGCGCGTTGAGATTTTACATTAGATAAAGGCATAACTTGCAATTTTTAATGGTTATTAATATTCGAAGCAGTAGTACTTCGATTTAGTACCAGAAAGCATGCAGCAAGTCCATAGATAGCTATCCATATCCTTTATTCAGAATGGTTTATCTATTGCGCAACTTAACGAGATATTATCGTTAGAAAGACCAAAATTAAGATTTGAATTGACTCTTTTATTATGGTTTGCTTTTCCGCTTTCGTTATTACAAAAGTAGTACACTTTGCAGCGCAAAACCATAGACAAAACTGATTTACAACACTTTACCTGAATTCAATCCAACAAAATTGAATTGAATTGAATTCACCTAAATTTCATTATCGTTGTTTTAAATTTAAGTTGATTTCAAGGAGCGTAAGACCGAAAGCTCATTGTTATTTACAAAGCATTTAAAATGACTAAAACCCAATACAACCTGACCGTATGCTTGACTTTAACCTAAACACTTTGCCCACAATAATTCTTGTAATTTTTCCATGCAAGACTATCGGTTTTACATAGCCAATAGATGCCCCTATCCCCTTGCCAACAATTTGAATGTTGTTACCATGTCTTTTAAATCTATTGCCAAAAAAATGAGAACCATGACTTTTAATTCAATGCAACTCCATAAGATTTGGTTTGCTAAAAAGGAGAATAAAACGCAAACCGTCAAGACTTTAGATTCTGGTAGTTTGACCTTTCACCACCGTCATATTGTATATGAAGGAGCAGAGCACCTACTAGAGATTAAAAATATATCATCCATTAAAACACTAAAGGATCCGCACAGCTTCCTTAGAAAATGGGTTGAAATATCGTTTAAAAAAGGAAAAGAATTAAAGACTTTTCTGTTCACACAACCCCAATTATGGCCCTGGCATTCCTTAGTGAGCAGAAGCCAAAACCTACTTCAAGAATTCAACCGTTTTAAGCTTCGTAATCCTCCTCAAACAGCAGAGATTGATGCTGTTATCTTAACCCCCATAGAGCCCGAATTACAAGCCATGATAAAACAATTAGAGCACGTTGAAGCTAAGAAAATTCCCCTAGGGAAAGCGTACTACCAAGGAGAGATAGATACCAAAGATGGCCGTTTAAATGTAGCTGTGCTGCAAACTGGCTCCTGCTTAGGGAATATCACAGCCTATTCTATGGAGGCTGCTGGCTTTTTCAAACCCAAAATAATGTTGTTGGTGGGTATTGCTGGAGGATTGAAGGACGTAAAACTCGGGGATGTCGTTATAGGCACGAAGGCTTATAATTATGAGATGGGAAAACAGTTTGCCCATGGATTCTCGGCTAGGTTCGAAGGCTTCAGCTATTCGCTATTTGCTTTAGAACAAGCAAAAATGGTTGGGAGAAATCCGAAATGGAGAAATAGGATAGACTATGGAAAGCATAACACTATGGGCTTTTCTAAGGAAACTATAGCCGTTATTTCTGGCCCAATTGCTTCCGGCAATAAAGTCATAGAAGACATCAACAACCCTATCATTAGGACGATTCATAAAGTTTATAACGATACGGTTGCCGTAGAAATGGAAGCCCACGGCCTTAGTAAAGTCAATCAATACTACCGCCACATCCAGTTGCTAAATATTCGTGGAATTTCTGACTTAATTGATAATAAAACACAAACTGATCAACAAGGTTATCAAGCTATTGCGGCTAAAAATGCAGCGGCTTTTGCAGCAGAATTTTTAGCTTCTTTAGAATTTTGAAAAGGAAGGAAATTTAAGCGGTAAGGAGTCAGGAATCATTTTGTTCCTGACTCCAAACTCAAGTAACTTGCTTGCCTTGCTTGGTGAGTGCCTTCAATGATTTCAAATACATTTCATATAGTTTTTTATCATTTTTTTTTAGAAATTTCTAAAGAAGGACTTTTTGCTCTCCGAATACCATAGATATATTGAGAAACGATCATTTTGGCTTTAAAATAATCTTTGTCCACTGCAAAATAACTGCATGAAGGGATATTTTTATAGGTAAATAACATGAATTTACCTCGGTGGCCATAAGCATTTAAAGAAGAGGCTATACGTTTCAATTTTTTCAACATCTCTGGTAGTTTCTTCAAAGCTTCGAGTTCCAATTCGTTCGCTTTTGCTCTATCTTCAAAATACATTCTTGCGATGTTCGAATCGGGTTCTAGTAAGTAACATTTGAAGTTTACCCCTTTTTCTAGAATGCGTAGCACAGGCTCCCGAAATTCCCAATCACCTCTTCCTTCAAAATAATTGACAAACTGCTCTAGCTTTACCCCAAATTCAATAACTTCATGCTCCGCATCCGCAAAGAAGTCCGTTTTTTCCCTAGTATCAAGTCTTCCTTTTCCATGAAAAGTAAAGGGCATAGAAGCAGCAATTTCGATCTTTTCTTTTTCTGTTGCGATTTCGATCACACTTTTAACGGCGCCTTCGATTTCCTCAAAAGTATCCAGCTCTTCATTATACCGAAGCCCCAACTCTTGTTCAATGATTTGCTCAATGGATGGGCCATATTTTGAGAGGCGGTCTCTACTTATTCTGTCATTCTGGTAAACGGACTTCTTTAAACCAGTAAGCGTAGATGCCTTAAGTTTAACACCTAAAGCATTCATTTTTAAAACAATCTTCTTTTGTTCATACCCCATTTCCAACAGGAGTTTCAAGCCTGCTGGAAATGTCTTGTTATAATTCTTCATGTTTGGGTTTTATTAACACAGCAAGGATAGTCCTTGCTCCGCTTTATTTGAAAACTTAAAAAAATAGTATCATGTCAAGCTATAAAAGATTACTAAGTCCAATAGTTACCGCAGAGATGAATAGACAAGCTAGCCCTAAACACCTTACCCCTTGTAAATAAATCGCTTAGGCTTTCCAATTTCTCCCTACGGTCGAACTTAACCATCCTTTGTTTTTTTAGGGTAGACTCTACGTTTAAAATAGGAAAAGGAAAGGAAACATTATGCAGAAACGCTCAATAATGTGCAAACAAATCTCTTTCGACTCAAAAAAAGAGGCTAGATTAAAAAACAACGCCCCCACCATGAGGCGTTTTTCGCCATTTACTCCCTGATATTAAAGAAGTTACCATTCCGCCCCTTATCCCATGAATACTAAGAACGAGTTTTTAGGTAAAACGGCAATCACGTTGGCGAGTAGCTTCATACCTCCTTAGGCTACTAATAAATTTCATAGAAATTCGTATTTTTGTAAACAACAAAAAATAATCGACGATATGCACTTGCACTGTCCAGAATGCACCGCTGAAATTTCCGCTGAAGGCATTAACCTAGTAAAAACGATAGCTGTATGCAAAGAATGCAACAACTTATTCGAGTTTTCCGCCGAACTTGATAGGGCAAGGCATCCGGCACCTATTCGGCGTGAATATTCCATTCCCAATGGGATAGAAGTCCTTAGCCTTTCCAACCATTTAGAAATCACTATAAATTGGAGGAAGTCGGCAAAATATTTCACTCCTTTTTTCGCTTTATTTTGGAATGGATTCATCAGTATTTTTATCTTTTTGGGAATTGCTTCTGGCGAAATGATAATGGCTATTTTTATGATTCCTTTCATTTTAGTAGGAATTTACCTCATTTATGCCAGTCTAGGTTACATGCTCAATACCACTTACATTACCGTAAATGAACGCTCGTTTTGGGTCGAACACAAGCCTATCAATTTCCTTATACAAAAAGATCAATACTACGAAATTGATGAAATTGACCAATTGTATGTCCGCCGCCATGAAGTTGGGAAATCCAACGACACTCCCGTCCATGCTTATGCAGTAGACTTGATGCTCAAAAACGGAGAAACAATAAAACTTGTAAAAGAATTACACGCTGTCCAATATGCACGTTATATCGAACAAGAAATCGAGTATTTTTTGAAGATCCCAGATCGCCCTGTTGAAGGAGAGTGGGGAAGGTAAGGGCTCGAATGCGCATACCTAGTGGTACTTCATAAGTAATTGATAGTTGAGTTTACTCCGAAAAGTAGGCATTAATGAAAAAATACGATTTATGATGTAAGATGTATGAAAATCCTCCTAGTGGCTCTGCTCAGAAGTTTAGACGAGGTACCACTAGCTATCGCCCTTTAATTTTGTAGCCTTCATTTATATTGTTTACTTTTAGTCTCAAGTGGTGCAGCTCATAAACTCTGGATAGCTTAGGAGCAGTACCAATAGCGATGAAACACCTTTTGAACTAAAACCTATTAACTTCTACCTACATTACACTAATGTCATGATAAGAATAATTATACTCACTACTTTTTTGCTTGGTTGGAGCCTACCTCAAGTATCCGCGCAGTACCAAGTAGGCCACCAGTCCTTAACCTTACTTGATGCTTCTCGACAAGATTGTGGCCTTTTTGGCTGCTCAGATAGGTCGGTAACTACGGAGGTCTATTATCCTGCAACAACAGCGGGTGATAATGTTCCTGTCTCTACAGGTGAATTCCCGCTAATCGTTTTTGGCCACGGTTTTAGTATGGCTTGGAGCGAGTACAAGGTTTGGTGGGATTCTTTAGCTACTAAAGGTTATGTTGTTGTTTTCCCCACGACAGAAGCTTCCGCAATTCCCTTCCCAAGTCATCCCGATTTTGCAGAAGACATGTCCTTCCTTATCGATGAGTTCTTAGCAATGAATACCGATCCTGCTTCCGACTTCTACCAGCATCTTACAGAAAAAACAGGTATGATGGGGCATTCTATGGGTGGAGGCTGTGCATTTACCGCAGCGCTAAATCCAAATGTAACCACCTTGGTATCCATGACGGCAGCCGAGACGAATGATGTTTCTGCCATAGGCAATGCAGCCAACTTAAGCATCCCTTCTTTGACTTTAGCAGGTACAGCCGATTGTGTTGTTATGGACGGTGGCGCACCTATTGATATGTATAACAACCATGCTCCTACGCCTTATCATGCATTTGTAGATATTTATGATGCAAGTCACTGCCAATTTGGTATTGCAAGTTCAGGTTCTATCTGCACGCTGGGTGAAAGCTGTAGCGGATTTCTGGCCAAAGCAGAACAACACGAACAAATGACCTTATCTGCCTTGCCTTGGTTAGATTTTTTCCTGAAAGATGACTGCCAAGCTTGGTTAGATTTTCGCGCACATGCTGTCGGAGGAAACACCATTACGCATGATTTTCTGGAAGGAGGTGATTGGCCAAGAACCGTTCGCCTTGCAGGCAAGGTTTTTCTAGAAGGCCCATATCAAGTCAATACAGGTTTAATGAAAGATTCCCTTCGTACTAGAGGTTTTTTACCAACCGTTGAGCCTTTTACCGATTTAGGGTTTAATATGGTTTATGCTGGTGGTGAAGAAATTGCACCAAGTGTCTTAGCCGTCGCAGGAAATGATGCCATAGTGGATTGGTTGTTCTTAGAACTAAGAGATAGATTCGACGATACCCTAGTTGTTTCTTCTAAAGTAGCCCTACTACAAAGAGATGGAGACATCGTAGATTTGGACGGTATTTCTCCTTTAGCTTTTCCTTGCGCTGAGCCTGAGTCTTATTATGTAGTCATAAATCATCGCAATCATTTGTCGATTATCTCCGAGATGCCTGTAGCCTTAACCTTTGCTCCTATTACGCTTGATTTTACTTCTTCGGCAACCCCTGTTTTGGGTGCTACGCCTAGAATTCAAGTTGATGCAGCTAACGGCATCTATGCGCTTTGGACAGCCGATAGCGAGCCCAATGGCCAAGTAAATGCAGCCGATAGAAGTAATGTTTGGAATGAACGGAATTCGATAGGCTACAAAGGATCTGATTTTACGCTAGATGGGCAAGTTGACGCTGCTGACCGAAGCAAGGCATGGAATAATCGAAATAAGTTTTCTTATGTTCCCTAACCGTGCTATAGAATGGGTAGAGGGTATAGAGTAGAGGGTAGAAGGACTGATTTTTCTTCGAAAAATCGACAGCTTAATGACGTACAATCCCTCTATTATCGTGGACTACTTTCTACTCCCGATAGCTATCGTGGATCACTATTAACTATGAACTAATAAAAATGTTTAGAAAAAAAATAACGGCTTACATTTTTGCCCTATTCTTCGCCTTTACGGCCTCGAATGCTCATGCTCAAGCTTTGGAGCAATTGGATTTATTGATTAGCCCAGGGATAACATTTGGAACGCGCAACTTTTACCCCAATGTAGGTTTTGGCGCCCCCATGCTACTAAATGTCGATTTTGCTGTACATGAGCTCCTTAGCCTAGGAGCCTATGGTGGTCTAGCCTATCGAAAAGGTACTGCTTTAGGAAAATTTAAGGCTTGGAACCTTGGTGCTAGAGCTTCCTTTCATTTATGGAATTTCTTGGATTACCGCGTTGCGCCCAATTTGATGAGTGAGGAGATTGACGTGTATGTAGCCATCGTTAGTGGTTTTGAGAATTCCAACTATCAAGACATTTACCCTTCTGCAACGACAAAATTCAAACGCTTTGTCTCTGGCCCTATCATTGGTGCAAGATGGTATTTTGTCGATCAAATTGCCGTTTTTGGGGAAGCAGGTTATGGCCCATGGGGCTTTTTCACCCTAGGCGTTACGGGGAAATTGTGGCTGGCACAATAGGCCTTTAGGCAAAATTTTCTGCCATTTAGGCTTGAAATTTTGGAGAAAGTGGGGAGAGTGAAGAAAAATTCACATTCGTTGAGATGAAAAATCTCTTCACCTTCAATCCTTTACTTGGTTTTGGTTTCGCCTACTTAGTTAATTTATTTTTTCGTGTCTAGTGATACTGTTCAGAAGGCAATCATACAGAGCATTATAATATTTAGCCTGAGTTCGATTAATTATTAGTCTTAATTTGTAGAAGAGTTAGCTGCTTTTCTTGTTCCAGTCCACTAGTATTACTATTTGTTTTACAAGGTATTACAACCCCGACAGAAGTAGTAGGCGGTGCGCTGTAGCTGCTATGAAGCAGGGAATAAATGGAGTGTGAGCGTGAGATGGGGAGTGTGCATGTTTCTCACACGCACACACGTTCTCGTCCACACACTCAACATTCCTTCGTCTTTGAGGCACTTGTCTTGTAAATTCTATGAAAAAGAATTAAAACAATTAGGATTTACTTACATGATTATCTGTATCTTGTGATATCAAACAAGCAGCATATGGAATCTTTGGACTTATTGACACTAATAGACAGGCTTTCTCAATTCAAAAATGGGAATGCAAGTTTTAAAAAACATCTTATTTATTTTACAGAACCTATTAAAGTGGCTTTTTGGCAGTACATTGTTGACTCTCAAGGAGAATACACGGATAGTGAGACCGATAGGATACAGGCTTATGCCGTTATATTCAACAAGGAACCCTATGAATCACATGTTATGCAGCAGCTATCGTCTGCTCTAAGCCAAATATTGTACTACTACATTGTTGGTAAAGAATGTGATTTAAGTGGATTTTCAGCCATTACTATGTTGAAGCTACATAACGAGTATCCTATAATAAGTAGTATAACAAATGCTAAAAATCAAGGATTCAAAATTGCTAAAAAACAAGATTATCCACTAAGGGCTATGCAGGAGATGCTAACTCAGGAGGACAAAAAAGCGTTTGGGCTAAGACCAAAGTCTAAGGATGTTTATGATATTTTTCATACCTCCAATAAGTTGAAGACGCTCATTAACGATCTTACGATTTGCCGTGGTCGTGAGCAGGAGATTAGCAAAGAGCTAGAGAAGGAAATCAATGATGCTTTTCATGTGTATGAGGATACGCGCTTAATCGATGTAATGCTAAATGCCATAGTGTATTATCAAAGTTTGGAAGAAGAGGACTATTGGAATTTCAACGATGCTTATTTCGAGCATTTCAAGTATCTTTCCCATTTTAGAGGGTTTCTTCTCATTTCGCTTGTCAATGGGCTTATCGTTTTTCCAAAGCCATATGAGACGATGAACATAGAGTACCTAGAACTTTATCATTTTGGTATAGAGCAGGAGCTTCTTGTTGAAAATGGGGAAATTTCCTGTTTGCAGTACAATAATATCATTTATATTGCAGAGGCACAGAGTGATTATGAATTAATCCGATTGGCTAATGAAAAATTATTACCTTTTATTGCTGACAAAAAAGAAAGGGAAGACTCGTCCTTGTTATCCAAGGCTTATATTTTGTTTGGTGAAGGCAAATATGCTGAAGCTTTGGAGATTTTGAAAAAATTAGAGGATGAAAATAATCTTCGTACAGAAATCAAAAAAGGAATACATATCCTAAGGACAAAGTGCGTGTATGAGCAGTTTAGAGATAAGCAAGCGACTTATGTTGAACTTATAAAAGCAACCAATAGCATTAGGAAGATAGTGAATCCTCTTGAGGAAAAAGGTGAAATTACAAAGAAAAGCAAACAAGGTCTACTTAACTATTGTGCTATGTTATGCCGTATTGCTAATCAACAAAACCCAAGTACCAAAGAGGAGTTATACGCCGTATTTGACAACTATAATGGGCTGATAGTACAAACAAGATTTATCATTTCAAAAATCGAAGAAAAGTAGGAAAAAACCAAAAAACTATTTTCCCCTATACTAAGAACTGAAAGAAACGGACAATTTGGCTGTTCGGAGCAGGAGCAAAACAAGCTGAATAAAAAATAGATACAGAGTAAATAATTAACGATCAGCACGTCTCTAACAGCGGAATTTTTCGTACAAGCTCTACACATTTTGTTTAGAAATTAAAAAAGCTAAAACGGTAAGTCCTAATAAAAAAGGTTATCTTTGTTAGGATTGTTCAGGAAAAATTGATTTTTATGAAAACCAAAAAGACTTCTATACTTACTTACGCCTTGGTGGTAATTTTCATTTTGGGAATTAAGGTAGCCAATGCCTGTAATGTTTCTGTAGTAACCCTTACCTCTGCTACCGACAATTTAGACGGCACATTCACCTATGTTATAGAGGCTTGTCCAGAATATAATGGTCTAGAAGGGCCTCCTGATGAATGGTCTTTTACCTTTTTTCCGGCGACTATAACCATTAATAGCTTTACTCCTGCTACGGTTAATACATCTTCGAATGATATTTATACAGGTTCTGCCTCTGGCAACGTACTCTCTTATCCAACTGGTTCGCCCCTTATTGCCCACAGCTCCAACACACTTTGTGCTACTTATACGATAACTGTAACGGGGCAAGCGACCTCTATTCTCGTAGACACCCATACAGATGACGGTAGCCCTATCTGTGATCATACACTTACTTTTCCTGCTTGTTCTGGTGCTCCTGGATTCATTCAAAACTAAGGGGCTGTAAAAAATAAAGTTTTATAATGTTACTAATACTGAATTCGTGTTTGAACAAAAAAACACGAATTCATTCATTTTACAGTACGTTTTGGGGCGTCAACTTCTGCGTTTTTTGTGCAGAAAATGAAATCTAACCTTGGCGATTTTTTATCCCTATAAGGGTCTACGACCATTTTAAGACACATGGGCTAAATACTTTTTTCTTGGTTCTAGCGATGCCAGCTTAGGGCTAATTTCAAAAATAAGGGTGAACACGAATGTCCACCCTTAACAATTAAAACCACGTTGGTTTTGCCCAGTTTTTTTTGGGGTCACAGAGCTAAATATGTGGTTTTAGTTAAGTGATTATGCTTTTTGAAGACGATAAATCAGCAACTACCTTTTCTACTAAAAACATCAAAAAATTACCTCCTATCAACTAACGTCCACAAGATAATTGTCTTTCTATAGCGAACACAATGCAAAATCGGACAAAATAGCCTAGAAAATTCAAGTTATTCTATTGCTTTTTAAGTTTAAGCTAGTACCTTTGTGCTAATTTTCAGTCAATTAGTCACGCAGGCTACATTAAATAAACTTTAAAAAAATAGGTTCTAAATGTCCATAAAAAATTCTAAGCTCCTTGAACTTTTTTTAGGGTTAAGCCAATCCAATAAAAATTTAAGAGATTTTGCTAAGTACCTACAAGGACCTTTTGTCACCCAAAGTCCTCGGATAATTAGCCTTTTCCAGTATTTAAAAAATAACAAAGACCGCCTAAACGATAAAAACCTTAAGGAAGAACGAATTTTCCAACAAGTAATTTCCAAAGAGGAGTCTTTTGATCGTCAAAAGCTTAAGGATGTAATGTCCAACCTCTCAAAAATCATAGAGCAATTCCTTACGAATAAAAAACTAGAAGAAAGAGCGGTTATAGAAACCACGCTCTTAGCAGAATCATTCCGTGATAGAAAAATGGATACCCTGTTTTTCAATACGATTAATAGAGCTATCACACTTGCTAACAAGGAACCTATTCCTTCTAAACATCTTTATCTTTCGGAGCTGAATTACAAATTCTACGATCATCCTCATGCGAATCAAAATGCCGAACCTCAAAGACATAAAGTTTATTTGAAGGAAACGATTGACCACCTTGATACCTTCTACATTATCAATAAACTAAAATACAGTTGTGAAGTATTGATTAGACAAAGAATCTACAACGAAACTTGGGAAGATCCTGAATTCAAAAATAAATTGAATTTTTTCATTGAGCACATGGCCAATGACGCTCTCCCATTAATTAAAGCTTTTCGGATAGCAGCAAAAACACTCCTCAATCCAACGGAACAAGGATATTGGACTTTTAAAAACTATTGCAAAAAGCATAAAGAAGCCATTCGCCCTGAAGGTATTACCTTATTCCGTTTACTCACGAATGTCTTGTTTAGCGTTAAAATAAAAAATGGCCGACTAGTTGAATTTTTTGATTTGTATAAATTCGGATTAGATGAAGACTTCTTAGTTCACTCGAACTACATGAATGTAGATGACTTTAACAACATCATACATATTAGTTATCGTCTAGGCGAATTTAAATGGGCTGAAAACTTTATTACCAATTATATCGACTATCTTCCTGGCCATAAAGAACGAATAAACATTGAAAAATTCTACAAATCGTATATCTATTTCGGTCAACAAAAGTACCTCACCGTAATCGACACGCTCGAAGAAATCAAATACGTTGACTTTTCCTATGGTATAAGAAAACACGTATTGATGCTAAAAAGCATTTATGAACTCAGAAATACTGAAGACACTATATTCGAATTAAAATCAAGTTGTATTACTTATCGTGGTTACCTATATAGGAATCGAAAACGAATAGGGAAATCCATAAAAGTAGCCAATGAAAATTTCATCAAAATACTGCTTCGTATTTATGAAGCCCCCTATATCGATGTACAAAAACAGGATTTATTAGCAGAATTAGCTGAGGTTGAAGGTGCAATTGTGGAAGATACTTGGTTAAAGGAAAAAATAATCGCCTTAAAAATAAGATAGCCCCCACGCTTCAAAATACGATTTTTGATGTTTGTGGTTTGCTAGCAAATCATAATTTATGCTAGGAGGTTTTCATACATCTTACATCTTAAATCGTATTTTTCATTAATTCCCACTTTTCGAAGTAAACTCAATGTACGGTTTAAAAAGTATGGCCATTCAGATAATGATAACTTAAAAAACCTTTTTCAGTTATTTTAAACGCTGAAATGCTCCTACCTTCTATACCGTACATCATTGCCTAAAACTGCTAGTTTATGGAATGTTATAAGATACTGTTCCTATTCTAACCTCTAGGTGATAATTAGCAGCATCAATGCCTAAAACAGGGATAATAACGGTAGGCTGCTTAGTGGTTAGCTCAAATAATACGAGTCCACTATCATCCACCACCTTTACCTCAAGTTCCTGATTTAGAAGCAGATTGCCATCTAGAGAATAGGCGACATGGTGAAAGGAATGCGTTTCTCCAGAGTTTTTATCTTGTACGATGGGGACGACACCACCATCTTCCATCATTGAACAATCCATCGGATATGGCATAGCATTCCCTGCAATCCCTACTACAAGAGCAAGGATGAAACTAAATAAAATCTTCATTATTTATCAATTTTGAGCAAACTCTCTAAATGCTAAATAGATGGGCTAATCGTGCATGTCGAGTTCTAGCTTGTTACAAAAATAGTTGTGCATCATTAATCTTACGTGGAAATAAAAACAATACACAGATTTCAAAAATCGAATAAATTTCCATGAATACGCATCATGTTCGGTAAAACACAAGATGGCTACGCCATTAGTGAAGAGTGAAGAGTTAGGAGTTAGAAGTTGTTTTGGCGGAAAATGAACGTGAACAACGTTTACTTTCATTCTTCGGAAAACGGGAAAAACCTCTGCGACTAACTGTCATTCAAAGTCTTTACTTGTAATTTCGTGTTTAAACAACCACAAAATAAAAGCATGTACAAAAGCTTATTGGTCTTTAAACTACCAACTATGAAAAACTTAGTATGTTTTCACCTTAAAAAATCTGTACCATTCATACATTTTCACCGATGAGTAGACAGAAAGAACTTTGACGGTGCAACCAATTTGCTACCCTGTGCCTTCTACTTATAATAGTCGTCTAAAATTCTTTTTCGTAAACGAAAAGAATAAGTTTTTTAAATTCTAATTTGTTTCTACTTTATACAAAAGAACAAATCCACCATCATAACAAATTATTAACCAAATAATTAGATGGTTTTCAAAAATCTAGGGGAAAGCAATTTTTTCTTAATGATTTCAATAGAGCAGGATCAAAATCTAAGTAGAGCGGGTTGGAAGGATCATGGGAAATATCTTTGAGTTCTTTTTTCTCAAAGTCAACAATTAACCATCCTAAGCTGCTGTCTTCTCCTGATTCGAGTTTAGCAAAAGTTTGGACGAGCAGATAGCTGTGTTTTTTCTTATTGATTTCACAGGTATATTGGCGAGGATCGCCGGGGGCAGTATTAAAGGTAGAGCTTTGTAATAAAGCAAGTAGGGAGCTATTGCAGTCTGCCATTTCTTCCTTATTGGTAAGCGCATTAGTTTTCACCTTCTTACCTGAAGTGGAAAACTCACAAGCAAAAAGAAGGAGAATACTACAAAATATGAAACGGCTTAAACCTCTGTGCATTTTGCCAATATAGGCCGAATGCACAGAAGCTACAAGAAAATGGCTAAAAATTTACCGCGATGTAATGAGCATTTACCCCCACTATTTCGCAACAATTAGCATATCACTAAGGAGGGGCTGCATATCTCCAATGGGAAGGTGAGCTGCCCAGTAAAAGGGATGCGCTTTTCCCTCTTTGAGGTATTCCCGTTTGGCTTGTGCTAGCGCTCTTGACTTACTTTTTCCTTTCGCTAGTTCTTTATAAAACAGCGTTACCACCTCCATTGTTTGCTTATCATTGACACTCCAAAGCGTAGCCACCAGACTTTTTGCTCCTGCGAAGGTGAAGGCACGAGATAGACTATAAAGTCCCTCTCCTTGGTGTAGTTCCCCTACCCCAGTTTCACAAGCACTTAAAAACACCAGTTCGGCTTGAATACGATGGTTGAAAATTTCTCCTAGGGATAAAAATGAATTTTCGGTTGACATGCCTTCTCCCCGAGTAAAATAAATACCGGATAACCGAGGGTTAGCGTCATTAGCAATGGCATGACTAGAAAGGTGTATCGCAAAGGCATTTTTATAATAACGTAAATAGGCCTCTTTCGTAGCATAAACTCCTTTCAAGAGTCGAGTATTTAAAGGTTTAACGCCATCTCGAATATTGTTCACTTCAATTTGACTAGAGGTGAGAGGACGAAGATAAATCGACTCACCATTAGGCATCGCCCTGAATTCACGCTCAAAACTAGGAGCTACGGCCAACAATTCCTTAGCCAAATACGGGCGAGCTACTCTATTCCTCATCTCCAATAATAGCGTAGCGGAAAAAGCATAGCTAATATCTTGTTTTCTCAATAAATAAGAATAACTCCTATGCCAGCCTATTCCTTCTGGAAATTCAGTCAATAAGGCATCAAAAGGAATAAAATTAAGCACCCCATCAGGAATGATAACAACTTCCTCAGGCTGCTCATCCTCCGCAAAAAGCGGTTCAAAAATAGCTTGATAAAGCTCAAAACTAGTAGTTTCGTAAATATCCCTTTTCACACAACTATCCATTACAGAAGGACGCTGAGCACTAGGTAAAAACTCTGCTCTCAATTGTGCTATTTTTTCCGATAGATTTCTCGGCTTTGGTAACTTCTCTAAAGAAAAATCATGCTTACCAATCTTAAAAACAAACAAGTCTTTATCGCCTACAAAATACTCAATCAAAACAGCCGCAGAAGATTCTAATGTTTCTTGAATCGCTTGGATAGAAGGCGTTTGATTCTTGTATTTAAAATCATAGTACCTAGGAAAATCAACTTCTAATTGTTGGATGAATTGGTGATAATCAAGCTGTTTATTAGCCAGCTTTCTTTTATTCAATTCGATATTTTTCTGTTCTCCTTGCTCTTTAAAATAGATAAGCCTACGTTCAAGAAAGTCAATATCCGCTTTCATTTTCTTTTCCAAAGCGGCTAAAGAATCTGGAATAATTCCGTTTTTCAAAGCAGCATCACTTAACATATCCGTAAGCAAGGCGTTCATCTTGCTTCGCTCCATAAAATGAAAAGCTTTTCGCTCATAATGTTGGTCTTTAGTGGATTCTTTCAAGAAGTGGCAAGTTCGTATCGCTCCTTCATAAATAGCCAAAGCACTTTTATTGAAGGCCATCCTATCTTCCTGATTCTGATGCCTATGGCGAAGGGAATCTATCAGACGATTGCAAAGTAAATACCGCTCAAAGGCTTTTTTGAGATGCCGTTCAAGCCCTGTTTCAAGATACAATTCCTCCAAAATATCAGCCTCAGCATGAAGTGTTTCTAACAAGTAAATGGGCGACATGTAAGCAATAGGAATCGCTTCTACATCTTGCTTCTCTAATGGCTGCTCCTCAAAATTATTAGCAAAAGCAGCCTTGCTTAAGTAGCTTAGCGCCTTCGTTCGATTCCCTATTTTTCGATAAACAACGGCTATGCTCTTCAGGCAATTAGCTAATTCAGGATGTTGCTCACCATATACACTGCGATAAATGCGTGTTGTTTTATGAAATTGATTCAAGGCAGCAGCATATTTCCCCAATTGAGCCAATGTATTCGCACGCGCCAAGTACAAGGGAGCAACATGAATATTTTTCATTTCCTCTAAATGCTCTTTTTCTTCTAAGCGCTTTCTCACCAAAATCGCCTCATTTAAATAAAACAAGGCCTCTTCGTATGCCCCCATTTTATAGTAAGTATTCCCAATTCCTTCGTAGCAAGAAGCGGTTTTTGTATGTTGATCCCCAAACAATTTCAAGGAAATATCTAAGGCTTCAAAATGATGACAAAGGGCATTTTTAAAATCCTTTTTATCGGCATAGATATACCCCAAATTATTATAAGACGCCAAGACGAGGTAATGAAATTCACCATAGATTGTTTGCCGAATATCATGCGCTTTTTTTAGGTAAATCAAGGCCGTCGTATAATCCTTCTTCGCCCAAAAAATTGACCCTACGTTATTGTAAGAAGCACCAGCGTCAGAACTCTCCTCGCCAAAGTTTTTTATACGCAAGGCTAAAGCTTTTAAGCTATGCTCTAAACTCTCTTCCAAATAACCTTTTTCTTTTAGCATTACAGCAATATTACTATGCCCCGTGGCTAAGCTGTAATTAAGCGCTTCTTGAATGTCAAAAGCTTTAGTAAAAAACCTTAGCGCTGAATCTACATCACCCAAGATATAATAGGTACAAGCAATGTTATTGTAAGAACTAACTACTTTTATATGCTGTTTTCCAAAAGTTTGTATTCGAATATCCAAAGCTTCTTCATGTCGTTTTAGAGATTCTTCATAGTTATCCAATCTTTTGTGCAGAGCGCCTAAATTATCTAGGCAATCCGCTACCGTAGGATGTATATCTCCTAGCACTGCTTTACGAATACTAAGAACTTCTTTATATTGTTGTTTCGCCTTTGTAAAATCGCTTGTGAGATAAGCTACCGCACCTAAATTAAATTGAATATCAGCATATAACAATTGCTCCGAAGCTCCTGAACCTTTCCAAAAGGATAGCGCTTTATCCAAGCATTCCTTAGCTTTTTTGATGGATTTCTGTTTACGATATAAAAAACCCAGACTATTGTAAATCCTCGCAAAGCTTAACAGATCTGCTTTATTGTATTCATTTTGAAGGCGAAGTGCGCTCTCAAAGAAGGATAAAGCCTCTTCATACTTCACCAGTTCCGTTAAAATTTTTCCTTTGTGATGAAAAGCTTTTATCCGATACTTTATATCTCTTGCAGAAATTTCTATTAGTAAAGAATCAACCTTAGTATAAGCTTTCTTAAATTCCCCGCTTGTATACAAGGACTGGATTAAGGCACTTTGACTTTCATAGTAAGCCTCACACTCCTCTAATTCGTAAAAAATAGAACTTGCTGCTTGATAATGCTCATTCGCAATAGCATATTTAGCCCCCGCATAATGTGTGTTCGCCTTTTCTAACAAATGATTTGCCATAAATAAAGAGGATTGTACAGGTACAGCAAAACCCGTTAGCATTTTCATGCAAGCAAAGAAGAGGAATAGGTGTCTCATAGTGTGTTAGGTCTGTCTAACGTTCTTTAAGCTTTCATCATGAGGCGTTCTGCCTCGAAAAGGTACTAGTGAAAGAACACCTTTCCGTCAAAACGATCTATGCTTTCTAGCTATTAGCGCGGCAAGCATTGCCCTTGCATTTTTTATAGTACTTCACAATGCATAGATACGACACCTAAAAAGAATAGACAATTTCGCTTTTTTGAAAAAATAGGCTCAAAGAGGAAATGAAAACGGTACAATGATTTACAATGAACTTAAGCGCAAACCAAACAGACATTTTATTTTCAGCCCTAAAAACATACAACTATAATTTAATTTAAAAAAACCAAGATAGGAGGTATTTTTATCCTATTTTTTCCTTTTCAACTCTAAAAAAATGATATTCAACACTTCTTACAATTATTTTTTGATTTCTCGTAGTTTACTGTTTATATTTGGCGGCATAAACCGACTATAGTATATGAAACACTGCAAAGAAACAATCCGAAAGCTTCGTTTAGGTAGGGATGAACCTGCTTATAAAAAGGCTGTATTGGATTTTTATCAGGAATCAAAGCCAAATATTATGAGAAATCTTCAAGGCTATCATTTTAGACTTTCCTCGGAGGATGCTTTGGTTGTATTTGGCGAGGCTTTCTCCTATTGCATTAATAATTTCCGAAAATTTAAAACGCCTGATGAATGGCCAGACAATTGCCACGGGTACTTATATGGAATAGCACGGAATAAAGCTCGACAGCTCATTAATAGCCGAGAAAGATACAAGAAAGGCCCTATTGACCCTTTTAGCGAAGTAGCAGACACCAAGCACACCGTTATAAATCCTGATAGTGAACTTAGAAATGTGGACATTGAAACAGTGACAACCCTGATAAAGAAAGAATTAGATGAAAAATGCTGGGCACTTCTAATCAAAAACATGAACGGTGTTTCTTATCGTGAATTAGCCGAAATACTTGGATTAAAAAGCAAAAATGCTGTTCAAGTTGTCGGAGTCAAAATTTTACGATGCAAAAAACGACTTAAAACGCTAGTTTTTAATAATCCTACCCTACTCAACATTATTAACGACCTTTTAAACAACAAGTAAGATGATTATTAATGATGACATGGCTGCTTATATCTACGATCAGCTTTCCCCTGAGCAGCGGAAAGCGTTTCTTGAGCAGCAGCAGGGGGATGAAAACTTCGTCCAACAGTTGGAAAGTTTGAGAAAGGACAAACGAATTCAAGATTTCATTAATGGAGAACTATCCGATAAGGAATTCTACAAAATGGAACAGGAACTAACTCTTAATGAAGCTTTAAGAAAAAGACTCGAACAATACGAGCTTATTGATAGATTGCTTCTAAAAGTGACTTTTGGACAAGGAGAGATGAATGTTGACAAGGCTTTTCACCAAGAGACTCTAGCCATTATACAAGAGAAGACGCTAGGTGAAGATGAAACCGCCTCCATCAAACCAGCAGAGCAAAAAACAAAAACTCGTTCTTTAATATTCTGGGCTGTAGCAGCTAGTATTCTTCTACTGATAGGCTATAAATACATCTTTCCTCACCAAACAGAATCTAGGATTATCGCTAGTGATCTGGCTTTAATTAATTCCGATTTCGGCAATTTAAGAGCCGTTTCGGAGGCCCCGACTAAGGACTTTATAGAAGCAGAAAAATTATACGCGCAAGAGAACTTCGCCCAGGCTATTCCCCTATTAGAATCTACCCCACTCACTAATGCATACTCAACTAAAGCTCGTTTTCTCCTAGCGAATGCCTACCTAAAAGAACAGCAATATTCGGAAGCCTTAAAAAAATACGATGAACTTCTCCAATCGAAAACGATTCAGGAGAAAGATATTTTGCTACTCAATAAAGCAGTCGCTCTACTAGGCCTAAAAGAGAAAAGTGAAGCTAAAGCTATCCTAATTAAACTCGTGGATAAGAAAAACTTTGAGGAGAAAAGGATACAAACTCAAGCACAAAAAATCTTGGATTTCATGGCTACTTAGGCATCTCTTCCTAGGACTATTTCACCTAGAAATTGATTTCCCCTCACAAGGAAAAAATGCCCGCCCTTTTCTCCGAAAACATTGAATAACATGCATTAAAGCTAGTAAGTTATTTGATATTTTCGGAGAAAGGGGAAGCAGTCTAAAGATTTTATATCACGAGAGTATCTAAAGCCATTTTCACCATAAATAAGCGAAAGTAATACCCCTCAACTTACCGCCTTCTTTCTTCTACGTTTCACAAAAGTCCAAAGCGCTGTTAATAGGGCAATAATCGACATTAAAGAGGAGAAAGCCAACATGATTTCTGAAATCTTTTCCGGCATTTTAAAAGGCGATTTAGTCTTTCCTAGCTCCTGACAATGTTGGAATAAAATCGTTTTAGCCGTTAGAGCAGCCAAATAGATTTTTTTGCTGTCAAAATTTTCCTCACGGTTATTTTCTTTCTCCCCAATTATTCTCGAAAAATCCTTTTTCAAATCCAAGCGCTCAAAAAGACTAAATTGGCCATTCAAACTATCCAATACTCGGGCAGAAAGCTGCCTCAAAGTCAAGTAATAACTACTACTATCCATCAATTTCTGCTGTAAAATAGAAGTAACTAAAAGACTATCCTTTTCCATTCCAGTCATAGCAGAAGACAAGGCCAGTTTAATCTTCTCCACGTCTTGCTCTCCTTCCAAAGAGACAGGAATTTCCATAGAAAATCCATACAAAGCATCAAGGCAGCCATCTTCTGCCTCATTGGCAAAAGCGAAGTTAGCGCACAGCAAGAGCAGCACGAAAATCTTTAATTTCATGATTCAAAAAGTTGTTTGGGTTAATGTGCAAGGAGCACTAAATTTGGTTTTAGGAAGGTAATTTAAGGATAAACCTAGAAGATTAAAACCGTAGATGAGTCTTTAAAACAATACTCAAGCCTGCTTAAACTATAAATTCATTTTATATTTTTAAAGCTACTTTTTTTTCACATAAACTGTCTTTTCAAAGCCCTCAGCGACACTTGAAAAACGAAGAAAACAATATTTTGGAACTTGTTTTTGGGAATATTTTTTTCTAAGGATTCAATTGATTTGGAAAATAAAAATTTTACAAGAAATAAGGTTATTTTTTTAACTAAGTAACCTCATACATCAGTTTACATTCCCCCCCGCTCCAAGCGATACACTTTCTTCTGCAATTGTTCATTTCGATACTCTAGTTCTCTCATTTTATCTGCTAGGCGGCGGAGTAGGTTTTCGGCTTCTCGGAGAGCTTGATCTTTGGCCTGGGCTTCTTTCCTATATTTTCCGATTTCTTGTGCTAGAAGCTGTTTGATTTCTTGGACAGGAAGATAGGCTCGTAGATCATCTTGGAGATTGGCGATTATTTGTGTTTGTTCGGAAAGGCGTTGGTCGAAATGAGTTTCGTACTTTTTAGACATAGCATCTGCCGAAGTCGCTTCTAGCTCTTGCACCTCTTTTTTGAGGTTGAGGAATTGATCATCTAACCAACTGAAATGCGCTTCGATCTTTTGAGAAAAATGTTGTGCCAATTCTGCTTTAAATGCTTCTTGTTCTTCTGGTTTTGGTAGTTTATCAGTGATGATGGAAGGATTTTTCTCTAAAAATTCTTTAACCATTCCCTTTACAAAAAGATCTAATTCTACTGGATCAATTTCTGGTTTTGGAAGGCGATCACTAACTTCTTGAATGGGCAGGTACTTTACCAAAAGACTTGGGTTATCTGATAAATATTGCCCCACAAAATTTTGAACTTGAGCGTCTAATTCTTGAGCATTAAACTGTGGCTCAGGAATATTGATTCGTTCACTAATTTCTTGCAAAGGCAAATGCTCTACAAGTAAATTCGGATTATTCGCTAAAAATCGCCCTACTAAGTTCTGGATCTTTTTGTCCAACTCTTCTTGATCTATTTCAGGTTTAGGAATCGTCAAACGCTCACTAATTTCCTGCAATGGCAAATTTTGTACAAGTAAATCTGGGTTATTCACAATAAACTGCTTTACCATATAATGTACTTGCCTCGCCAAACTTTCCTTATCTATTTCGGGTTCCTCTAGCACGATTTGCTCGCTAATAGCTTGAAGCGGAAGGT
>JAHDHB010000034.1:0-14738 GCA_020631545.1 Saprospiraceae bacterium
GCTTTTTTGATGATGGTAGGTAGTTTTTCGTTTTCCTGTTCACTCCATTTTCCTAGCACAAAATCTGCCTGACGCCCTTTTGAATAATTGTTGCCAATGCCAATTCGTAGACGAGCGTATTTGGTGCTACTGAGCTTTTCATTGATGTCTTTCAAACCATTATGGCCCCCATCATTTCCCTTTCCTCTAAGGCGAAATTTGCCAAAATCAAGATTTAAATCATCAACAATGACAAGCAAATTTTCAGGCTTTAGATTTAGTTTTTGTATCCAATACAGTACAGCTTTTCCACTGCGATTCATGTAGGTTGTAGGCTTAAGTAAGTGGAAAGTACGCCCTTTATGTTTGAATTGAGTTTTGAACCCCAAGCGATCATCCTTGAAAGCTACTTCAAATTCTTTAGCAAGATGGTCGCAAACTTCAAAACCAATATTATGTCGAGTATTGTGGTAGTCAGCGCCCATATTTCCAAGGCCAACAATTAGGTATTTCATCGGGTCTGGTTCTGTTTTGGGTTTTGAAAAAAATTGAATGATTTTTTGTAGCATGATTTTTTAAAAAATTGTGCAAGTATATTTTTCAACAAGACTTGAGTTTACTCCGAAAAGTAGGAATTAATGAAAAAGTACGATTTATGATGTACGATCTATGAAAATCTCATTGCGCATTTTCAAGCAGAGTCTTTTCGGAATGGCTTCAGACTTTTATATGGAAAGTTTAGCAAAAACTACGCTAATTTTAGGTCTAAAAACAGAAAAAGAGACGTAATGAATTACATCTCTTTTCTGATATATCTTAAACAAGTAATATTTTAAGAAAGTTGAGGAGAGAACATGCTTATTCCTCTGCTGTCGCTGTTTCTGCCTCTTTAGCTGCTGCACTACGAAGAGCACGAGGCACTTCAACAGATACAACTGGTGTAGCTGGTTGTGTCATAATCGTAACCCCTTCAACAGGTTTGATATCACGTACACGGCTAGAATGGCCTAGCTCTAAGTTAGAAATGTCTAACTCTAACTCGTCAATGATATGTTCTGGAATGACTTCAATTTTCACTCGGCGCATTTTTTGCATCAAAGCACCACCTTTTTTGATACCAGGAGAAACGCCAACAAATTTAACCGGCACTTCGATTTTAACTCTTTGGCCATCAACTAGTTCTACAAAGTCAATGTGCTCAATAGCGTCTGATACGGGGTGAGCTTGAACACTTTTAATAACTGCACGTACAACTTTCCCATCAAGGTTGATTTCAGCAATTTTGAAATCTGGTGTATATATAAGGTGACGGAAATCACCGCTAGCAGCTGAAAAGTGAATGTTTTTTTCTCCACCATAAATAACACAAGGGATCTTACCTTCCCTGCGAATTTCTTTGGTTGCTTTTTTACCTAACTCGGTACGTAAAGAACCTTCAATGGCAATAGTTTGCATATCTTACTACGTTTAATTTTCCAATTAATTGGACTGCTATATGATGAAGCTGGCCCTAAAATGCTTGCAAAGATAATTAAAATTTCGGAAAATTAGAAGGCTTAGTCATTGTTTTTTGCGACTTATCGTCTCGAAAACTATAGGTTCTCGTACCCGTTTCGTTAGTTTCAACTGATTGTCATCATTAAGATGAGAATTATGCTTACTGAGGGGGGCTTATTTTGTTGGGGAAGCCTGTCATGTTTGTGCTGTTCGTCAAGATTCGTGCATTTTTCTAAGACTATTAGGCCGAAGCTAGCGCTTCAGACGGGACGAATTCGAGGAATTTATGTAATTTTTCACCCTTGTTGCTTTTCTTACGTAAATAGTTACTATTTAATTCCTTATCTTGTCGATTCAAAACAAGGAAATGACGAAGTTACAAGAACGGACATATCAAGTAATTAGGGAAATTGTTCAATCGGAGTTTGTAGGGCACCTCGAAATAGATATTGAACAATATGCCGATTTTTTGGTACGCGTAAAAAAGCGTCTAGCCACTTACAATAATACTTTAAATGCGTTGAAAGAAGATGATGAGAAGATTGGATGGGCTGTAGAAACATTGACGCTTAAGCAAGATATTTTCAAAGGGTTAAAAAATTTAAAGGAAAATTTAAATGCGGCTAATTTTGATGTAGAATTTACCGATTTTTTTGCTGCTATAGACAGCTTTTTAAATGTTTACCAACCCGAACTAACTAGAAGGCAAGATCCCGAAAGATTTACACTAAGCGTGGAAGATCGATTCCCGATGAGAGGTTTTAAAGCCTTTAAGATTGTTGTTTTTCAAGTAGCTAGTATTCCGAATAGTTTTTTAAATCTTTTTCGTAAAGAAAAAAAGACGAAACCTTTTTGGAAGCATAAAGTACCTTGGCAAAATGTTGTAAAAGTCCATTTACGTGATGAATTAGCGCTCAATCTTCATAAAATCTACCATGATTTCTACACCATTATCTCGGATTCTATCCGCTTGTTGGAGAAGTTGACTTGCATAATGGACAGCTCCTTGATTGAAGATCTACAAAATCAAGAAGAGGATTTGGATTATAGAACCTGGTTGGAAACGTTTGTTCGGGAACGCGAAACACCTAAAATACTGGAGTATGACGAGGTTATTGAGGATATGTTGAAGCAGTTGGAGGATTTTTGGGCAACGGTAGATGAATCTATTGAAAGAATTTATGCGGCTGCTTTTTCTCGTTATACTGAGCATTTTAAAAAAGTGGGGACGGTTGAATTGCCGAGTAGGCGCTATAAAGGAAGTCGTTTACAACGATGGAGAAGGAGTATTCGAAGAAACTATCAAACGGTTGAACGTGCTTGGATCAATTCTGTTCATGTGCTTTATGATTCGTGGCTTTATCGCTTGGAAATCAAAATATTGAACTATTTGGCGATTAAGGATTATTTACGGATTAAGCGCTTATACGATAATCGTATTGATATTTATATTATTGCGGAATTAAAGAAAATTAAGGATTTTATATTAAGCTCTAAGAAGCGGATTGTACAGTTTGAGGCAGCGGATGAAGAAAGTTTACGGAAATTTTTAAAATCAGAAAAACTCAATGTTAATCGTTCTTTGACGAATGATTTGATGCCTAAAACCGTAAACTTTATTCTAAATCAGGACTTACCACGTTTGGTACACCAAATTGAGCTATCGGTCAATCAACAAGCAAAAAAAATAGCAGAGCGGCGGATTCATATCAAGCGTGATTTTTCAAAAATGCCTATTTCTGATTCCTTTAAGGAATCCGTTTTTCCTAGCAAATTGGTAAATTTTGAGGCTTTACCCGAGTTTAACAATGGTATTCCACCAATTCGAAATGAGTTGTTTTTTGAGTTGAATAAGATTCAAGAATTTATCAAGGAAACCACGCAAATCGTAGATTTTGCCTTAGAATCTGCCTTAGCTGTATTTAGTGAAGATGAGAAGGAAATGGATCCGCAAAAGATTGCGGGTGAAGGAATTGAACGAGCTTTGCTCAAGTTCGAAGAGCTTAATTCTGAGTTAGATATCTTGCATCTACCGGTTTCGGAAAAGTTACGAGCAGTTATTACACAGTTTAGTATAGCCCTAGCTAGTTTACTAACGCCTACCGGGCTTTCTCGTATAAGAAGCCGTATTGCTACGGCCAATGCGATGAAACCTACGCAGTTGTTGCAAAGCTACTTGAAGAATATCTGGGAGCACAGCATTCCTGCGCTGGGCGTGTATATCGCCACCCAGTGGAAGGATTTCGTACAGTGGTATCATTCTATTGTCATTTGGTTAGGATTAGAAAATTCTCCTGATGTTATTGCTACAGAAATAGCCGATTACTACGCAGAGTCAAGGAGTGCTGTTGGGAAATTGCCCTTTGTTTATCAACGACTTTACACCCTGACGCCTGCTACAGATGAGGGAATTGTTATCGAAAGGCCGGAGGAAATGGCCATTATGCTCAGGGCTTGGGAAAACTGGCAGAAGGGGACTTTTGCTCCTGTAGCGGTTATTGGAGAACGCGGTGGAGGGATTTCTACCTTGATACAACGCTTTGTAAATGAGCATTGTAAAGGTGTGAAGACGATATCTATAGAACCGGATGGTCTTGTTTTGGAAGAAAAAGAATTGCTGACTTTACTAGGAGAGCATATTGGAAAACCGGATTTGTCTAGTGCGCAAGAATTGATTGATTACTTGAATAGTCTAGAGCGTAATCACATCATTATTCTAGAGGATTTACAGAGTTTGTTTTTGAAAAAAGTAAATGGATTCAAGCTTTTACACTTGTTGTTTAAAGTAATGTCTAAGACCAATACGAATGTGTTTTGGATAACTTCTTGCACGGTTTGGGCTTGGGAATACTTACAAAAGACGCTTGACATCTCGGATTTTGTGGCTTATGAAGTCCGAATTGGACAATTGAAAGATGAAGAAGTGAAGGAGTCTATCCTCAAACGTCATAGAATTAGTGGTTATCGTGTCCAATATGTTGCTTCCACGAAACTTGAAAACACGAACCGTTTTAAGCGGTTGGATGATTCGGAGCAGCAGGCCTTTTTAGAGAAAGAATATTTTACTCGATTGTGTGAGTTTTCACAAAGTAACTTAAGTTTAGCCATTGTTTATTGGTTACGTTCAGCTTTAGAAGTGAAGGGGAATACCATTTATATTGGTTTGCAAGAAATCCATTTCTCTTTTCTTTCTTCCTTGTCTAAACAAAAGATATTCAACCTCTTCAATATCGTTATTCATGGAGGACTTACGCCTAAAGAACTAGCCACCATAAGGCGTCGAAGCGAAAAACAGGCTGAATTGGATTTACTAGCTTTACAAGATGATGGGATTCTTTTTTCTAAGAAAAATCGTTATGAATTGAATCTTCTACTCTATCGACCTATTGTTCGCTTATTAAAATCTAAAAATGTGATACATTGAGAATTAGGAATTACGAATTAGGAATTAGGAATCCATGGCGTTTATTTATCCACGATAGCTATCGGGACTTAGTCGTGTTTTTGCCCATTTTGTCCCTATAGGCTCTTTTTCGTCATTTTTATTACATCAAAACTTATATTTCCTTATGTGCCTTATATGTTTCAAAATCGCCGTAACGGTAACTCCTAATTCTTAATTCGTCATTCGTAATTCAACTCAACTCAACTCAAAACTGATGTTAATGATTAAAGAGAAATGTAGAGCGGTGCAGTTTCTTCTAGTTAGTTTGCTACTTGTATTAAGTACAAATTTACTAGGGCAAGCGACTACGGATAGCTTAAAAACGCAAGAAACGCCGAACTATGAAGTAATGATGCCGGATTCGAATACCTTGGATATCAATATAAAAGTTGAGCAGCTTTCTCCACTAGAAAGACTACGGGGAGATCTAGATAAAGCGGAAAGTGATGAACCTAAGAGTATTTTGGAGCTGTTTTCTTGGTGGACAATCGTTAAGGTCTTGCTGTTTATTATTTTTTCGTATTTCTGCATTGCGTTGTTTACCAGGTTTTTGTATTATATTGCAGAAACGCAATCCGCTTATCGGATTACGGTGAAGGGGATGGTGCCGATATTTCGTATCATAAGTTGGACGGTAGTCCTTTACATCATTCTAGCAGGTATCATCGAAGCGCCTTGGGAATCTTACGCAGCACTAGCCGCTTCCGTCGGTTTGGCTGTAGGTTTTGCCTCTCAAGACATTCTAAAAAATATATTTGGAGGACTCGTCATTCTATTTGATCGGCCTTTCATTGTTGGGGATAAAATAGAAGTCGATAATTTTTATGGAGAAGTTGTGGAAATTGGCTTGCGTTCTACGCGTATCGTTACCCCAGATGATTCACAAGTCTCTATTCCAAATGCAGAAATGATGAACACTTCACTCTCCAATGCGAATACTGGAGAAACGAATTGTCAAGTAGTTGCAGAACTCTATTTGCCGATAGATATAGATACGCAGGAGGTGCGAAGAATTGCAACAGAAGCCGCACAAGTTTCTTCCTACATTTACTTGAACAAACCCATAACAGTCGTGTTTTTCAATGAAGTAAAAGAAAGACGTTCTTACTTAAAAATGCGCTTAAAAGCATATGTTATGGATATTCGTCTAGAATTTGAATTCAAAAGTGAGATGACGGAAATCGTCATTAGAGAGCTGCTGGAGCAAGGAATTTTGAAAAAAGAAGATGTTTCTTAGAAAGGAAGAAAAAGATTGATGAAGAAATACTTAGTATTTGACCGAAAAAGGCGATAAAAGCAATGATCTGGCCTTGTCGTCTGGACAGTGCCGGGATTGCCTTGTGGCATGGTCTGGCCTGACGACTTGAGCAAGCAATACAATATTAAGCAGTTAGGAGCTGTTTTAAGCCATCAGGCCAAGGCTAAGCGCTATACCCTCCCGCATTGTCCAGATGGCGAAATCTCTGCGGTTTCTCTAAAAGTTGCCTTTTTCGTTCAGATATTACTTAGGACTCTAATTTGAATAATGTTTTTAATTTTTTTACTATATGAAAGACTCTGAAATGCTTAAATATGAAGAGAACATAGGATCTGATGCTGGACCTATGGATACTAGCAATGAGGATTTCATAGCGTTGAAATCTATTATAAAAAACCATCCAAGTAATAAAAATGAATTGGATCGACTTGAAGCTCAATTACTTTCGTTAAGGTTTCAATTGGAAAGTTTTTTGGCAGAAAAAACGCCTAAAGAAACCTTTCCATTAGGATGCTTATTGAAAGAATCTGTTGATAGTTTAAATGTTGATTACATTGCTTTTGCTAATTATATCGGATATGATATAAACGAATTAAGTAAGTTTTACAGCGGGGAAAAAAGTATGAATACAGATTTAGCGATAAAATTTGGGCAGATCTTTAGCGTCGCGCCTTCTTATTTTTTGCAGGTACAGTGCAAAAATGAATTGTTGATTTCTATGAGGCTAAATTCTGAAAAGTATATCCAATATAAACTTGAAGATCTATTAAACAAAGCTTCATAGGTCATTAGTCATTACGCTTAACAATGAATATCTTCGAACAGTTTCCATTTTCAATTCTTCATTCCAAAATACCTACTTTAAACAAATAATTTAATATCTTGGTAGCCTAAAATACCAATGCCGTGAGCAACAATTACATCGATCAAGCTACCAACATTCGACAAGGAGAATCTTTGGATTCTGATTCTTTGAAAAAATACCTAAGTGGCCATTTCAAAAAAACGATTCAGGAGTTAGTTATTCAACAATTTCCAGGAGGATTTTCGAATCTTACTTACTTAATTGTAGTGGATGGAAAGGAGTATGTATTACGGCGTCCGCCCTTTGGTGCAAAGATTAAATCCGCGCATGACATGGGGCGCGAGTTTACGGTATTAAGCTTACTGCAAGATCATTATCCTCATATACCACAAGCGGTTGTTCATTGTGAGGAGGAAAACGTTATTGGCGCTCCGTTCTACATGATGACTAGGGCAAAGGGGGTCATTCTTCGTACCCCTAATGCTATGAAAATCAAGCCAGATAAAGCCACCATGCGTCGACTTTCTGAAATGGTCGTCAACAACTTAGCGGATTTACATGCCATTAATATCGAAACGACGGGACTAGTAAAGATGGGGAAACCTGAAGGTTATGTGCTACGTCAAGTGGAAGGTTGGACGCGTCGTTACTACAAGGCAAAAACGGATGATATCGTAGAGCTGGATGAAATGGCTCAATGGTTGGCCAAAAACCAACCGACGGAATACCATGCCTCCTTCATTCACAATGATTATAAGTACGATAATTTAGTTTTAAATGCAGATGGTTTAAAAGATATTGTGGCTGTTTTGGATTGGGAAATGGCTACGGTTGGGGATCCGCTGATGGATTTAGGAACTACTTTGGCCTATTGGGCGGAAGCAAAAGATAGTGATTTATTAAAATCTTTCAACCCTAGTTGGCTTCCGGGCAATCTTACGCGCCAAGGCGTAGCCGAGCATTATGCAATGCGAAGCAATCGAAACTTAGACCACCTTTTGTTCTACTATATATATGGTGTCTTCAAAATCGCTGTTATTTGCCAACAGATTTATGCTCGCTACAAAAAAGGCTATACGAAAGACCCTCGCTTCGCACCACTGATTAAGGTCATTAAGGCGCTTGCGGAAAGAGGAGTATTGGCTTTGGAAAAAGATCGAATGCTGTAGTGTTGGTTTTTGAGTGTGAGAGTGAGTGAGTGTGTGTCATTTTCAATGTAACGTTGGCTTCAGCCGACATGTTGTTCCTTGTGAACTAGCCTTGTGTGAGAGTGTACTTGTGCCTCATTTTCAAATTGAAAACGAAAAAACTACTTCTTGAATTCACTCAATTGCGTAGCAATGCTAATCTGATGAGCAGAGCCTGCCAAGTGATAGACACTTAGCCCATAATCCACTCGGAATTGCTTGATTTTCAAGCCTAATCCAGTTGAAAATCCTGCTAAACTTCTAGTACCATTCACATTTAATTCAGCACGGCGTAGATGATTGTAAGCAAAGCGTAGGCGGAAAGTCTCGTTTTTACCAGCAAGGAGTTCTCCTCCTAGGATGAAGTGACGGAAAAGGTTGTCCATAAAGATTCCAAACTTTTTTTCCCCATTTTGAGGGTCTTCTCCAAATAAAGTAGTCGGTTCTTCTATGGTTGGATCATCATAACGGATATTCCATTGGTGAAGGTGGTGAGCTACTACAGAAAAACGAAAAGGGAGGTGTTTTAGTTGCTTGGCTAAACCGAATTGCAAGTCTGCTGCTACAGATTCCCGATTGCCTGGGGTATAAGTACTTAGCTGTGCGCCTAAATTTCGAATGACAAGCGCCGCCGAAAATAATTTTGCAGTGTCTAGGTAAGTGACGCCAAAATCAGTTACAAAACCAAAGGAGTTGTAACTTTCAAGGTTGGAGATAACAAATTTAAGATTGGCGCCATAGGAAAGCTTTTCGTTGTATTGGCGGCCTACGCCAAAACCTATGGCGTATTCGCTTGCCTTGAAATCGCCTAAGATTTGCCCAGTGGCATCTGTTTGCTTGAATTTTCCGTAGCCTAGGTATTGGATGCCTCCTTGTGCTGTCAATTGGGCTTTATCGAAATGATGGGTATAGCCAGCATAGCCGTGGTTGATGCCGGCTGGAAAGAAATTGGTATTGAAATTTACTTGCTGATGCATGCCCTGATTGAGTAGGGAAGGATTATGGAATCCTAAAGCGGCATCGTCATCTTTCACCATGATCAAACTACCTCCTAAACTACCTATACGAGCGGTGTGTGGGAGCCCAAGAAATTCATACACCTGATCGCCTCCAATCTGAGCAAACAAGGTATTTGTTCCTACGAATAAGAAGAGGTATAAAAGTTTGTAATTCATGGTGTTTTGTTCTTTATAGCTGCTAAAAAGAATACGTTGTTCAGTAGGAAGCTACGCTTAATTTTTAGGGCTAACTTTCAATTTTTGGCTCTGCTGCTTTTTCATCTTCTTCTGCTTTCCATTCTGATTCGCATTGGCTAGCCATGATATCGGCAAAGAAAACGATTTTGCAATTTAAGCGTTCTTTCAGTTTTCCCATTTCGTCATAAAGCTTCAACGGCCCGGCTTCATTGTCTCCATCTTGATAGAACCCTTCGGCTTTAAGATTGCCATTTTCATAATATTCTTTAAACGGTCCTTGTTCTTCATTATTGTCAAAGGTAACGACTTCTTTTAACTTCCCCGAACCATAGTAAAATTTCCATTCACCTTTCATAGCGTGATTACTATATACTCCTTCTCTTTGGATTACGCCTGAGGCGTAATATCCCTTAAAATCGCCTTCTAATTTACCTTTTTTGTAGAATTCTTCTGCTTGTTTTTTGCCATTTTTATGATAGAGGGTGCGCAAGCCTTCCATGTGATTGTCTACATAGGTAGATTCTTCGAAAATTTCACCATCACTATGGAACGCTTTGTAATAGCCGTGTTTAGCAAAATCAGCAATGCGGCGTTCGTAAGAAACGATGACATTTCCTGCCTCATCTTTTTCTTCAATGACTTCAATTTCATTTTTGCAACCGAATAGGAGTAAAAGGACTAGGATACTTACAATTAGGGGAAGTTGTTTTTTCATTGTTATAAGATAAGGTTTGGTTATGATGTAAAATAGCTCTTCAAAGATACTTCGAAGTGTCAAATAATAAGATTGTTTTTGCAAAAAATAATGGGTGGACTAGCCTATTTAGATGAGCTCGACTATTAATTTCTTGTAAATAAAGCTTTTATTTCCTTTTTCGTTCAGTGACTACCTAGCGCTTGCCTAAATTGAAGAGGTGTTGGTGCTATTATAACTGATTACTGATATAACTGTTTTATTATCAGGGAGAAGCAGCCCCGATAGGAGTGATATATGGTGCTGGTGAAGGTGTGTGAAGCAAAGGGTGTGGATGGCTGACGTTTAGGAAGACGGCCACACCCTTATGCTGAACCACCTGAAACAGTAGCGAATACAAACGGATAGCGGGATTAGCTGCCCAAAAAATTTACAAAATCCTCCATTTTCTATTCTCCTCCACATTTTCTAACGTATTATTTCCTAGTTCATTTCATTATAAATACCTTTGCGGTGTAATTGTAAATAACAACAACATTTGACAAATAATGGATATAACCCTTATAATCAGAGAGCAGGTCGTAGAAGCGGTAAAAAACTTATACCAAGCCGAAGTAACAAAAGAGAGTGTTTTATTGAATCCAACAAGGAAAGAATTTGATGGTGATTACACCGTCGTTGTGTTTCCTTATTCAAAAGCAGCTCGTAAACGGCCTGATATGATCGGAGATGAGCTAGGGAAATACCTAGTAGAGCATGTAGAACTAATTGATAACTACAATGTTATTAAAGGGTTTCTGAATTTAAGTATCGGCAATGCCTATTGGAGTAAATTCCTTCATGAATTGTCGAATCTTGAAAATTATGGCTATCAAAAACCAAATGGTAAAAAAATAATCGTTGAATTTTCCTCACCGAATACAAATAAGCCTTTGCACCTAGGGCACGTTCGGAATATTCTGCTTGGATGGTCTACTAGTAAAATTAAAGAAGCGGCTGGTTTTGAAGTGATAAAAACTCAGATCATCAACGACCGAGGCGTGCATATTTGCAAAAGTATGGTAGCTTGGGAGAAGTATGCGAATGGAGAAACGCCTGCTTCTTCGGGAATGAAGGGCGATAAGCTTATTGGGAAGTATTATGTAACGTATAATACTGTTGCTGAGGAACAAGAAAAAGAATTGGAAGATGGGAAAGAGCCGCCTATTTTGACGGAAGCAAGAGCAATGTTGAAAAAATGGGAAGCGAATGATCCAGATGTCAGAGCCTTATGGGCTAAAATGAACAGTTGGGTCTATGCAGGATTCGACGAAACCTATGCTAACCTTGGTGTTACCTTCGATCATATTGATTATGAATCTAATACTTACTTGCTAGGTAAGGATGTTATTAATAAAAACCTAGAAAAAGGAATTTTTTATAGAAAGGACGATGGTTCTGTTTGGATAGACCTAGAAGATGCTAAACTCGATCACAAACTTGTTTTGCGTAGTGATGGAACTTCCGTGTACATGACTCAGGATATTGGGACAGCACAGCAACGGTATGAAAAGTTCAAAATGGACAGTATGGCCTACGTTGTAGGCGATGAGCAAAATTATCATTTTAAGGTTTTATTCGAGATTTTGGATAGGCTAGGGGAGTCCTATGCAAGTGATTTGGTTCACTTATCTTATGGGATGGTTGATTTGCCGACTGGTAAAATGAAATCTAGAACGGGGACTGTCGTTGATGCAGATGATTTAATCGAAGAAGTGATACAGGAGGCTAGAACGAACTCAGAAGAGCGTGGCGCCTTGGAAGTCAGTGAAGAAGAAAAATTGGAAATTTGGCGAAGAATTGGTTTGGCCGCTTTGAAATATCATATCCTTAAGGTTCATCCTAAGAAAAGAATCATTTTTAACCCCGCAGAATCTGTTGATTTGCAGGGACAAACTGGTCCTTACATACAAAACGCTTTTGTTCGTGTATCGGCGGTATTTAGAAAATTTGCAACAGATTTAGATGAAAGTTTGTTGTTGAAATATACCGATATAGAACAAGCAGAGAAAGATATTCTATTACTGATACGTCAATTCCCTGAGGTTATTACTTCTGCGGCTAAGAACTATGATCCTTCTGAGGTAGCTCATTTTGCTTATGATTTGGCAAAGACATATCATAAATTTTACCACGATATTAGCATTTTACGCGCTGAAACAGAAGAAGCAAAAGCTTTTCGTTTGGTTTTATCTAAAGTGGTAGCAAGTGTATTAAAAACGGCTATGAATCTGCTAGGTATTGAAATGCCTGAAAGGATGTAATCTTGCTTATTTCGTCAACTAAATACTATGAAAGATCGAATTATACTCGAAGGATCACGTCTCCAACTTACTTTGGATCGGCTTTGTCATCAAATCATTGAAAATCATGGCGATTTTAAGGATACTTGCTTGATTGGAGTACAAGTACGAGGCGTTAAATTTGCTAACAGACTACATCAAAATTTGTTACAGATTTTAGATCTTTCGGAGATAAATTACGGCAAATTGGATGTTACGTTTTATCGAGATGATTTTCGTCGTAGAGATTCCCCTTTAGTCGCTAGTCGTACAGAAATGGATTTTTTGGTAGAGGGAAAAAGAGTTTTGCTTATTGATGATGTACTTTATACTGGACGTACGATTCGTGCAGCTTTAGACGCTTTGCAGCACTATGGTCGACCAAAAAATGTAGAGTTAGTTTCTTGGGTAGATCGTCGATTTAATCGTCATTTACCAATTCAAGCAGATTATGTGGGGGTGACTGTTGATGCCTTGGAGGAAGCTTATGTCAAGGTGGAATGGAAGGAAGAATATGACCAAGATCGAGTTTTACTATACCCAAAACAGTAAAGAAGCCAAGACCTAGGTTTATCTCATAAATAGTTGCTAGCATTTCCAACAGTCTGAAAATGATAGCGCTATGAGGTATACTTTGGTTTCACCTTCATTCGTATGAATAATTATTAATTTACAATTACTAATTAACTGTTCTTATGCAGCTTAGCACGAAGCATTTACTAGGAATAAAGAATATAACCGAAACAGACATCCACTTAATCTTTGAAACTGCTGATAAGTTCAAGGAAGTGCTCAATCGTCCTATCAAAAAAGTTCCCTCCCTAAGAGATGTGACGGTAGCTAATTTGTTCTTTGAAAACTCTACTCGGACACGAATATCTTTTGAGCTTGCGGAAAAACGACTTTCTGCTGATGTAGTTAACTTTTCGGCTTCTTCTTCTTCTGTAAAGAAGGGGGAAACTTTGTTGGACACCGTCCAGAATATTCTATCTATGAAGGTGGATATGGTAGTGATGCGGCATCCTGCTCCAGGAGCGCCCTTATTTCTATCCCGTCACATTGATGCAAGTATCATTAATGCTGGTGACGGTACGCATGAACATCCGACTCAAGCTCTTCTTGATGCTTTTTCTATGCGTGAACAACTCGGCGATTTGCAAGGGAAAAATATTGCGATCTTTGGAGATATTCAACATTCAAGGGTGGCGCTAAGCAATATTTTTTGCTTGAAAAAACTCGGTGCGAATGTAAAAGTGTGTGGCCCTCCTACCTTAATTCCCAAACATATCGACAAATTGGGCGTTGGTGTTGAGTATGATGTAAAAAAAACCTTAGAATGGTGTGACGTCGCAAATGTACTTCGAATCCAATTAGAGCGACAAGATATTAAGTATTTTCCATCCTTAAGGGAATACTCTTTGTACTTTGGAATTAACAAGCAAATTCTTAGTGGAATAGACAAGGATATTATTGTTATGCATCCTGGCCCAATAAATAGAGGTGTTGAAATTACTAGTGATGTTGCTGATTCTAAACATTCCATAATTTTGCAACAAGTAGAAAATGGCGTTGCAATTCGTATGGCGATTCTGTATTTATTAGCAGAATTGAGAAAGGTTTAATTTGTTTTCTATATCTACAAAGTCAAATTTTAATTATCCACCTGTTTTATTCCTTGTATTAATTTGTTTATTAGATTAAGTAAAATTCTACTTTTGATTTGTGGTCTTTCTACTTGAATTCTATGTTGAAATGATCAGTTTTAAGCAAGAAGATAGGCTCAATTAAATTTAATTTTATTTAATCAGTATTTAGTCTCCTAAAGCAACTTTATAAGTTCGTTGTTTTTCTGTCTTGAAAAACAACTTAGAATCCAGCTTGTTAATAGTTTACACTTTAAATTGAATCTCAAGTCACAATTGTTACCTCCTTGATATTGTGACATCGATTTCTTTGGTTATTTTTATTGGGTAGATTATTGCCGTTAAAAAGCTTTGGAAGTCCTCTAAAAATGGTTAACTTAGATATTAATTAAATTCTATTTGGCTATGAAGTTATTGAATGCTATTATTTTTACGCTATTATCCTTTTTGCTCACTTGCCAGGCTGCATTTAGTCAATCTTGTGACACATGGATTCGGTCGAACAAGAAGGTAGGTAGTTTGTCCATCGTTGTAACGAAATGGCAATATCTTGTTGTTCGTGGTAATTACAACTATGGGTTGGAACTTAGAAATACAGAGAGAGGAATCTCTGCCCAATTCACTTCGAATGGAGGGGTAGTCTTGGAAGAAGGAGATGAGGTGATTTTTGCTGATGTAGGTGGAACGAGGAAGAAGGTTTATCAGCATGGGGG
>JAHDHB010000034.1:14748-22471 GCA_020631545.1 Saprospiraceae bacterium
AAACACCTTACAGCTTGATTTAGGTGCTATTAAGTGGTTCGCTAGTACGCCAATGGAAATTATATACATTCGCAATCACTCTACTAATACCATGCGCAAATTTACGGTAAATGCCAACCGTAAGATGGAATTTAAAAGCATAGCCAAGTGTTTTCTTTCTGCTATTCAAGGTTCAGAGATCTCTGGCCCTGCGCTTACAGATACGGAATTCAGACCGGGGCCTCCTAAAAGCTCGCCTAGCTCAAGTGGTGGAGGTTCTAAAGCTAGTGGTAGTAGCCCTGGAGATACAAGAGCCGCACTAGGTCGAGACCAAGAAATCGTAAGCCTTCGGGAACAATTGGCGAACGAAAAGAAACGACTGAGAGAGGAAATAGAGAAAGAAAGAGAATTAGCAGCCAATATGAAGCGCCAATTTGCGGAAGAAGTTGCCCAAGCACGTGAAAATGCGAATAAAAAGAAGGCGGAATATGCTCAGGAGGTTCTTGAGGCTCGTAAAAAAGCGGATGAAGAAATTAAAAAGGCTCAAGATGAGGCTGTTCAAGGGGTGATTGAAGCTAAGAAAAGTGGGGCTTCTGAAGTTGAGAAAACAAACCTTGAGGTGGTAGAAGCTAAGAAAAATGCGTCGCTAAAATGCAGTGAGGTAAAAACACAAGCGGCTGAACAGGTGGCAAAATCTAGAGAGGAAGCAGCAAAAGTGATTGAAGAAGCTAGAAAAAAACTTGAACTGGCTAAATTGGAATATGCAGACGAAGTTAATAGCGCAAGGGAAACCTCTAAGTCTGAAATTACAAAAGTTCGTGAAGAAGCGGCTAACAAAATTGCTGAGGCACGCGAGAAGGCAAAAGAACAAAAGGACTATACGGCTCAAGATGTTATTAATGCTAAAAAGCGGGCTGCTGATGAAATCCTAGCAACTCAAGAAGCTACAGCAACAAAAGTTGCTGATATTAAAGCAAATGCTGCTTTAGCAAAAGAGAAAATCGCTACAGAGGTAGCGGAATCTAGACGTAGAGCGGCTGAAGAATTGTCTTTGCTCAAAGAGAAGAATGCTCAAGAAATAGCTGAAGCTAATGAAGCGGCGGCTAGGGAAAAGGAACGAATTGCTGTTGAAGTAGCTGATTCTAGAAAACGTGCGAATGAAGAAATAGCTTCAGCTAAAGAAGCCGCAGCAGCAGAAAAACAAAAAGCCTCTGAAGTAGTAGCTGAAGCTAAAACCAAAGCTGCCGAAGAAGTTGTTACCACTAAGAAAAGTGCTGCGGAAGAGGTAGCTTCTACTAAGAAGAATGCTGCGGAAGAAGTCGCTTCTACCAAGAAAAATAAGGCTAAAGAGGTAGAGGAAACGAAGAAAAAAGCTGCGGAAGAAGTCATAGCGACCAAAGAATCTAGTGCTAATGAAGTAGCGGCGACAAAAGAGAATGCTACGAAAACGGTAACGGAAATTAAGGAGCAGGCTGCTTCTGAGGTGAAAGAAACTCAAGAAAAAGCTCTAGCGGAGAAGACAAGAATTGCTGAAGAAGTAAAAGCTGCAAAGGAAAGAGCTGCGGAGGAAATCAAAAAAATCAAGGAAGCTGCAACAGCAGCTATCCAAGTAGCTAAGGAGAAAGAAGTGGAAGTAAAACAGGCTTCTGTAGAGGAAGTTATGCAAGCTAAGGAACGGGCTAATGAAGAAATAAAAAGTGCGAAAGAAGAAGCCGCTGGTAAGGTCATGGAGGCTAGCAAAAAGGCTGAAGAGGCCAAAATTACTTATGCTGAGGAAGTGGCTAGTTCACAAAAATCAGCGCAGGAACGTATGACTGAAATTCAGAAAGAAGTGGGAGAGAAAATTATGGAAGCCAAAGCTAAGGAAAAAGAGATGGTTGAAGCTAGTACGAAAGATGTTGTTGAATCGAAAGAAAAAGCAGCATTGGCTATTCGAGAAGCAAAAGAGGTCGAAGCTCAAGAAATTGCGAAAGTGAAGGAAAATGCGGCTAAGGTTCGTCAGGAAGTTGCTGACCAAATCTCGGAAGCTAAGAATAAAGCAGCTCAGGAAGTTGCTAGAGTTCAGGAAGAAGAAGCGAATAAGGTGGCCGAAATCAAAGAAAAATCCGCACTCGCTAAGCAAGAATCTGCCAATGAGGTGGCTGCAGCAAAAGAAAAAGCTGCTCTAGAAATTGCTAAGGTTAAACAAGATGAAGCTAATGCAGTGCAAGAAGCAAGAGAAAGTGCAGCGGAAGAAATTGGTAATATCAATGTAGAAGTGTTGGACGCAAGAGATGTAGCGAATGAGCAAATCGCTACGTTAAAGGAACGCGCGGTAAATCAAATTGCTGAAGCAAAAACTAAAGCTGCGGAAGAAATTGCGACCACTCAAGAAGAATCTGCTAGACAAAAGCAAAAATATATTGCCGATGCAGCAGCAGTTCAAGCAAAAACGACAGCGGAAGTGAATGAAGCGAAAAAAGAAGCTGCGGAAGCTATTGCTGCTGCTCGTAAACAATCAACCGAAGAAATCGAAGCGGCTAGGACTAAGTCTAAGCAAGAAATTGAAACAGCTAGAGCCGAAGCTGATGCTTCTGTAGAAGAGGCTAAAACTATCCGTGAAGAATCTTCAGCTAAAAAACAAGAATATATTCTTGAAGCTGAGAATTACCGTAAGGAGTTAGCCGAAGAAAATGCTAAAGCAAAAGAGGAATCGGTTGCAGATATTAATGCTGCTAGGGAAGAGGCCGCTGCTGCTAAAGCTCAATTTGCCGAAGAAGTTGACCAAGCTCGTAAAGAGGCTATCAAAGAAATCCAAACGATAAAGGATGAAATAGCAGATGCTGTAGCTGACGAGCGTAAAACTCTAGAAGATTTAAAACAACAAATCAAGGAGGTTCAACTGGAATTAGAACAACTAGAGAAAAAGAAACAAGCGGCAGGAGGAAGCAATTAATTCTTGCTGCTTAGCATAAATCAAAAAGCCCGAATCAATTCAACTTGATTTGGGCTTTTTCATTGATTTTAACTATGATTTTTTAAGAAATCATATAGTAATTGCCTAATAATCAGCAAAAAAACAATCAGATAGATAGTTTAGGTGAATCTTCTAGGGATGGAGGTGGAGTATTGCATGGCAAGAATTAAGCCATAATTAACTGACAATCAAACACAAACATGCAAGGCCATGCTGAATACTGTTAATTGATTAGCTATCGAAGACCTTAGTTTGATTATCTAGTATTTTGAATTGCTAGTGAAAAATCAAGTTATAAGCTAAGCCTATAATCACACTAGAATATTTTTGTGTTGCTTTATCTTCTATGGGGTGTTGCTTGCATGAAATAAGCTACGCAATTCATTTGTTCCAAGGAAGCCTGTATATGCGTTATTGGAAAGGACAATGATGGTTCGTTGGGAGTACAACTCACGAATGAAATAGGTACGGAATCCACGCCACCAACCGCTATGATAAACAGTACGCTGGCCTTCATGATCCGTATTCACGCGCCATCCTAGCCCATAATTATCGTGTGCATATAGACGCTCGTGCGCAGGGCTGAAAGCTAAACGCAGTGTATTTTGATTAACTAGATCATTGGTATAAAGAGCTTGATCTAGCTTAAATAAATCATCGACTGTAGAATAGATGCCTTTGTCGCCTACAACACCATTCATATTGATGTTGGCAGCTCGTATGGTACGCCTGCGATGTTTTTGATAACCAATTACTTCAGAAGGTACTTTAGGCATTTCAGCTTTGTTATAAACAAAGGAATTTTTCATGCCAAGCGGCTCAAAAATATGTTGGGCGAGGTAATCTTCATAGGATAAACCCGAAGCACGCTCGATGATGGAAGCTAAAATACCATAGTTCGTGTTAGAATAGTTATACTTTTTGTTTGGAAGCAAGTAAATAGGCGGTTCATGCATTTCCATCATACAGATAATATCGTCATTGGTTACGACATTACGGTTAGGCCATAATTTGCTTTTGAAATACATATAGTTAGGCAATCCTGATTTATGGATAAGCAAGTGCCTAATGTTTATGCCTTTATATGGAAACTCAGGAATGAATTTTTCTACTGGATCATCAAACTGTACAATTCCTTTTTCTTGAAGCTGAAGAATAGCTAATGCGGTTATGGGTTTAGAGACGGAGGCTAATTGGAAAGGATCGTCAAATTCAATGCGATTCTTTTTTCTATAATCTCCATAACCAAAAGTATTTTTGTAGATAACTTTCCCCCCATCTGCATAAAGCACTGCACCAGAAAAGCCTGCACGGTTTTTACGCTTAAAAAAACGGTGTATTTTTTCCGTAACTTTGGAATCAACAATAACATCAGTTGGATCCATTTTTACTAGATCACCGATATAATTAATTTCTTCTGGTTCTTCTGGAACCGTAAAACTGAATTTTGTAAAAGCAAAGGCTATTAAACCTAAGGACATTACAAATGAAGCTAAAAAATTGAACTTACGCAAGTTGGGCAGATTTTATCACTAGGAATAAGGTACAAATATGCTAAAAATTTTGTAAGAAAAATAAGAATAAAAATTTTTATTTAAAAATGATAAATTCCTCTTACGAAAATTTTAAGCCAATACTTCTCGAATTTATAACAATGCTTACTTATAATAGTATGAAAACAATGCTAATAAGGCTTAAATGATTTTTAATGGTTGATCTCTACCACAAAAAACCGAAAAAAAATTAAGGAAAATTTAACATTAATTTAAAAATTTTGCTTTTCTAAGTCTTCAATCTTAGCTCGGATATGTTCAGGAATAGGCGCTTTGACGGCTTTTTTGTAGTCATAAGTCACTATGACTCCTTTTCCAGTTGCAACAACGCCTAATTTCGTACTCTCTATAAGATATTCCATTACAAAACTTGACTTTCCAATGGAAACAGTCCGAGCACCTACAGTTATGACGTCAGGATAAGTAAGAGGTCTCCAAAATCGACAATTTGTTTCAGCTAAAATAGGCCCTATCTCTTCATTTAGTGTAGAAAAACCTAGGTGCTCAAAATATTTAATCCTAGCCGATTCAAAATATCGGAAGTACATTACATTATTGACGTGATTAAAAGAATCCATATCTCCCCATTGTACTGAAAGCTGAATGGTAATAGGATAATCCTTTATCGTTGAAATTTGTTTCACAAGCAATTTTTTGTTAAAATTGTTAGGCTGTCCCTCGGTTTTCGATTGCAAATTTATTAGCTTTCCTTGTAAAAGGCGAACATTACTTCACAATTCTATATACTAAGCCTTATAAATGCAATGTTTTTACAATAAAAAGTAACTCGAACGCCAATGCTAATTCAAACTTCAAGTAAAATTAGCGTAAGATCAAATTTTGCTCCTTCACGCTTAATTCTAATATAAGAACGATGCTACACGAAATTAGTTACGTGCATAGATGTTTATTTTTTTGCGGCTTTCTCTGTTTTTTGTTAGCTGCCATGCCTGCTGATTCTCCTAGGATTTCAAAAAAGGCTGCGGTGCTATTGAAAGAAGGGGCTATTCATGGGATTACGCTAGGTATGCATTCTACTGATTATTCTTACAGCTACCTTCCATTACTTGAAGAGATAAAGGAAACGGATGCTAAATGGCTTAGTTTAAATATAAAATTCTATCAAGATGCTCTTCATTCTTCAGAAATATTAGAGCCATCATTACTATTTTGGGAAAGACTAGAGACTACTTTAAAAGAAGCAAAATCATTAAATTTTAAGGTATTATTATTGCCTATTGTCTTAATTCAAAACCCAAAACCTGGAGAATGGAGAGGAAAGATAAAACCTCTAGATCGAAAAGCTTGGTATGAATCTTATTCCTGCTTGATAACGAACATTGGTGTTCTTGCCGAGAAATATCAGGTAGAAATGCTTTCTATAGGTTCTGAGTTTTGTTCAATGGAAGTTGATAGATTACAATGGGAAAGCATCATCAAAAACGTCAAACAAGGCTATAAAGGAGCTTTAACTTACTCTGTAAATTGGGATTCGGTTGAGAATATTGAATTTCAAAATGAGCTTGATTTCCTTGGGTTAACAGGTTATTTCGAGCTTGCTAAACATGAAAATCCAACTGTTGATGAATTGACGCTTGCTTGGCTCCCTATACGTGAATACCTTCTTTTTCAACAAGATAAGATGAATGTTCCTTTTATCTTTACAGAAGTTGGATATACTTCTCTAAATGGAACAAGCATGCATCCTTGGAACTATAAAGTTTCCACAAAAATTGATCTCAAGGAACAAAAAGACTGTTATACTGCTTTTTCTAGAATTTGGAGAAAAGAAAGCAAACTATATGGTGTATTTTTCTACGATTGGTTTGGAATAGGCGGAAAAAAGGATAAAGGATATACCATTCGGCAAAAGCCCGCCTTAGAAGTTGCGAAAAAATGGTTTGACATGGAATAGGCTCATAATCATCATGATAAAAGCTCTTAAGCAGACACAGCCAGAACCAAAAAAAAAGTACTTAGCTTAGGTGTCTTAAAAAGGTCGCAGACCTTCTTATAAGTCTTTGGTGTCTAGTGCGTCACGTTATGCTTATAGCCTCTTAGCTGTCTTATATGGTAAAAAAACGCCAAAACAACAAATTCACATTTCATTTTGTGTATCAAGCCTTAACCACCTCAATCGTCTTTAATATTAGTATAAGTTAGATTATATTTTTCTGCAAACTTTTTTCGAATCGAAGTGATTTTATCATCAATTGGTTCTTCAATATCTTCCATTTTGTCATAGATATCTTCCAACCAGTCCTCTTCCTCTTCCGTTGGACGAGAGATAGAGGCAACTCTTATGATTTCAGGATAATACTTTTCTAAAGACTTTTGATAAAACCCTAGCAACTCCAATACCGTCTTTCTATATTGAAAATCCTCTTTCGCTTTTGGTAGACTTTGGACTTTAATCAAAGATTCCTTCAATTGTTTTTTAGTAATCTCTATTTGTTCATGAATATTAGGTTTATTGTTAGGAGCCATGATATCAGATAGCGAATAGAGCTCCCTTTGGACATCCATTAATACGGTAGCAAGTTGATAATCATATGCCATAGGATCAAAATCCTCAGTGCTCTGTTGGCAAGAAGAAGCAAGAAAAAGCAAGGCAGCAAAAAGTAAAAAGGAACTACGAAACATGATCAATTTTATCCAAAAAAACTGGTGACAAATTACAATACGCAGAAATTCAGGTGAAAGTTACTCACTTTTGTAGATCTTTCCATCTTTCATGACAAATTTAACGTCTAATAACACTTTTATGTCTTCAAGTGGATTACCATCTACGGCTACAATATCTGCCCATTTTCCTGCTTCAATCGCACCTAATTTTTCCTCGCCTAGCAAATCTGCTGCAAAATAGGTCGCTGTTTGGATGCATTTCATAGGAGACATCCCGACTTCCGTCATATAAAGAAACTCTAAAGCATTTTTTCCATGCGGATACACTCCTGCATCTGTACCAAAAGCTATAGGAACCCCTTTTTTATAAGCTTTGGCAAATGTTGCTTGTATTCGAGAGCCAATTTCAATGGCTTTAGGTCTTACAATATCAGGATAATACCCTTCGATCTTAGCAGAGTCCGCAACAGACCGACCAGCGGTAATGGTTGGTACATAATAAGTTCCATGCTTTATCATTAATTCCATCGTCTCAGCGCTCATCATTGTGCCATGCTCAATCGAAGCTACACCACCTAAAACAGCTCTTTGCATTCCTTCATCACCATGC
>JAHDHB010000035.1:0-19512 GCA_020631545.1 Saprospiraceae bacterium
CTCTCTACAAATTTTCTGACCGAAAATCGTAGAAAATTTTGCCCAAAGGCCTATTTCCCCGTAGGGGCAATCCCTTGTGGTTGCCCTATAAGGAAAACGCCCATTTTTTATTGCCTAATTCCTGATATTACTGCTTGTTCAACAAGGTGTTGCAGCCCCGGTAGTAGTGATATGAGGTGCTGATGAAGGTGTGTGAAGCAAAGGGTGTGGCTGGCTGACGTTTAGGAAGACGGGCAGACCCTTATGCTGAACCACCTGAAACAGTGCCGAATACAAACGGATAACGGGATTAGCTGCCCATATTATTTTTTTAAACCTTGTTCAAAGTACTCAATTCCTTTTGAGTGTATTTTTAAATGGACTTCAACTATAATCTTGTTACATAGATACAAAAACCTTATCATAAATATATTTTCCGTAACTTAGTAACCTTCTACCCCTACAGTCCGCTGTTAAAACTTTGCTCATCCTTCTTAATCTCCTAAACACCTTATCGTATGAAGCGATTAAACGTTTTCTTATTGCTAGCCCTATTGCTTGGAATTCCTTATTGTTTACAAAGTCAACAAAAGGTTGATAATCAAAAAAATGTGAGTAATCCTATTGAGGTTATATCTTGGGTTCCTCCTTATGGTATTGCGGCGTGTCAAGCAGCGGTGCAAGCAAATTTTGGTACGTGTAATGTAGCTGATGGCTTGACACGCTTAGGTTTACAATTTTGGACGCCGAATACTAATGGAACAATTAAGTACGCGAATCATGAAGCTTATACGCCGACGGATGCTGATGTGCAATGGTGGAAAACTTGGGCAGCAGCTAATAATGTAGAGGTTTTATTATGCATTTATAATAATACGGGTTCTTGGGACTGGCCGCTTGCGGTCTCTGCTTTTGCGAATAATCGGACAACCTTCATCAATGCTTTGATTGCAGAAATGGATCGTTTAGGTTTGGACGGGATTGATTTGGATTTGGAAGGTGTGGGAAGTTTTGATAGTGATCGTGCTGCTTTTAACCTGTTTGTACAAGAATTATCCGTTGAGTTGAAAGCAAGAGGAAAAATCTTGACGATTGATACTTTCCACTACATTTGGAATGCACCGAACCAAAGCTGGTGGAGTGATTGGGTTGGTGTTGTCGATAATATCCACACGATGGGCTACACGGATTTATACGAGGCCGCTACTACGGCTTATGGTCCTTTTTCTTTCCAGCAAAACACGGGAATTGCTGCGGGATATGCAGGGAATGTCGTTTCTATGGGCTTACCTTCATGGGTAGCTTCTTGGGGAACTTCCTCGGGTCGAGGGACTACCGCACAAGCACACATCCAAGAAATACGCTACGATATTCAAGAGCCTACGGGCATCGCTATTTGGGATTTGCAACTCCAAGGCTGGCAAAATTCGGATCTGTGGTGTGAAATTGCGGGTTTGAAAAATGAAACTAGCTGCCCTGCTGCTGGAACGCCTTGTGATGATGGTGATCCGAATACTACAAACGATATTCAAGACGGGAATTGCGGTTGTGTCGGAACTCCTTGCCAAACAGCGGGTTCTACTTGTGATGATAATAATCCTTGTACTACTGGCGACGTCTTTGATGCGGCTTGTAATTGTGCTGGAACTATCCAAGATGCGGATGGTGATGGTGTTTGTGATGCCGATGATGTTTGCAGTGGTTTTGATGATAATTTGATAGGAACGACTTGTGATGATAATGATGCTTGTACAAGTAATGACCAGTTCACTAACAACTGTTTATGTGAAGGGACTTTTACAGATTCGGATGCGGATGGTGTTTGTGATGCCGATGATATTTGTGCTGGGTATGATGATGCTGTTGACTTGGATATGGATGGCACGCCGGATGGTTGTGATGCTTGTATAGATAGCGCTGAGGCGGTTGATGGCTGCAATGCTACAGCGGGGACAGTCGATCTTTCTATAGCTAACGCAATGGGTAGCGATTATGCTTGGTATGAAACGGATGTCAGCACAACGGTTTTAGGCACAGGGACAACATTCACAACGCCTTCTGTCAGTAATACGACGACTTATTATGTAGGTCAAGCAGGTACCTTCTCCGATATCGCTGGTCCTCCTATGACTGGGAATGGTTTCACGGGGGTTAATGACTGGATTTCGTCTACACAAATGTCTTTCGATGTTCTACAAAATTTCACCCTTAAAAGCATGACATTTAGAGCGTTAATCTGGTCAGGCACACACACCATTTCTTTCGAAATCAGGGACAGCGGCAACAATGTTGTTCCGAATGGCACTCAATCCTACTCCATCACAGGATCTGGGGCTGGGCCATTCTGGCATCCAGTTACCTTATCCAACGGTGGTGTCGATTTAACGACGGGGAGTTATACCCTAGTGGTAACTAGTGGTGTGGGCATTGGCCATTGGAGTGGTGTAAATTATCCTGTAGCAGATAGTTATATTTCGATTACTGGAGCGAACCAAGCAGGACAAATCCTTGCTATGCATGAATGGGAAGTAGAAGGCGGTGGAGGCGGAAATTGTCCTAGGATTCCTGTTGTAGCAGAGATAGGAGGTTCTTGTGGCGCATCGCTTCGCTTAGAGGCAAAAGTTGCTTTACAAGCAGTTTATGACGGCACCAGCCTAATGTCTACAGCCTTGAATACTAGTGGTTATCTCCCACTGCAAGAGCCTTATGCTGCTTTGGGATGGTACAATGGAACAGGAGTAACCACAGCAGCGGTTCTCTCTACGTATGATGTCGTGGATTGGGTTTTGGTTGAACTTAGAGATCGGAATTCCTTGTCTACGGTCATTGAAGCAAAAGTCGGTCTCCTGCTAGCAGATGGTTCTGTTGTTGATGTAGATGGCAGCAGTTTGCTTACCTTTGATGCGGCTATAGATAGTTATAACGTTGTTATTCGTCATCGCAATCATTTGGCTATTATGACGCAAAATGCGATTGATTTTGCTAGTACTCAGGTCGTTGATTTTAGGAATTTTCCTCTGCACGGAGGTGCCAATGCTAGTGCCATGGTCAATGGTACGCAAGCACTTTGGACGGGTGATGCAACGCTCGATGGCTCTATCAACGCTGCTGACCGTAGTAGTACTTGGAATAATCGAAATACATCGGGCTACTTGTTGGCTGATGTAACTATGGATGGAAGTGTGAATGCTGCTGACCGCAGTACAACTTGGAATAATCGAAATAGAGTGTCGCTTGTACCTTGAGTTGTTGAAGCCCCTTAGAGGGAGGAGGCAAACATGACAGGTTTCTAAAACCTGTCATGTTTGTGTAGGGGGCAGTTCTTTCCAACCTACATGGATAAAAAATCTAAAAAGGAATATTGTCAGAGAAGGCCTTGAATTTGCGTGCGGTGTCTAAGTAGTTGGCTTTACGCTCTCCGTCCAAGTTTAGTTCTTCAAGTGGATTTACATTTTTATCTAAAGGACTAAATTGAGGTTCACCACGTTCATCCCTAAAAGGAGCACAGTGCCATTGGTCATTTCGTAGGAGGTAACGTTCGTCGTCTACGACAAGGCAAAGTTGGTTATACTTGTATTTATCCATGGTGTTCCCCTTATTATTATACCAAAAAGATTCCATTACGGGATTAGATCGCTCTGAATCAGTAAGGATGCAAGGCTCTGAAGGATTTTCGCCTATGGCCTTTAAAAAGCTATTATAGATATGACGTGTACTAACAGGCGTTTCAACCGTCCTTGGGGAAGGATCATTATGGTCAAGCCAAAACATAGGAACTTTATTGCCACCATCCGTTACATTACTGAAATGGTAAATCCAGTTATCCTCTCCAAAATTTTCACCGTGATCAGAGCCGAAAACCATTAGATTTCCAGTGTCTTTGTGCATTTCTTTGCAAAAAGCATTCATGTGAGGAGCCAATAATTCCCAAGAAAGGCGCTGTCGGTTATGTAAAACAGGCAGCATGTCTTTTTTTATAGGATTTTTATCCTGCTTCAAGAAGGTCTGATTCACCATATGAAAGAGCGAATAGGTTTCTCGCCATTTCTTAAATAGCCCAGGCGTACTTAACTGAAAAGTAGGGGCAATATGGTAAGGAAAGTGGGTTTCCATTAGATTAAGAAAAATAAAGCTCTTTTCTCCTTTAGCTTCATTTTCTTTGATGATACGACGTGCTTGATTGAAAATATCATCATAACAGACTTGCAACCAAGTTTTTGCAGTTTCTAGATCCGAAGACATTCGTTGCATCAAGAGATCCTTAGACATCAGTTTTGCCCGTAGTCTAGGTTTTCCTATCAAGACAAGGAATTTCTGCAAAGTATTGAACTTAGATTCCACATGCTGCCATATACGAATCACTTCGTCAAATCCTCGATCCAATCCAAAAATGTGCGTAGTAGCGATATTGGCAGTGATCTGATACGTTTTGTAACCAGCAGCTTTCATTTTTTCAGCCAATGTAGGTATATCCTTATGGATAGCTCTTGTCTGAGAAGAAGCGCCGTGCTCATGCGGCATCATTCCTGTAAATAAAGAGGCGGTAGCCGGCAAAGTCCAACATCCCGCTGAGCGAGCTTCTGAAAATTGAACGGCATTATTTTCAACATAAGGCATTCCAACTCCGCCATTATAAACGCTATCATAACGAAGACTGTCTGCAATGGCAAAGATGATGTTTCTTGGCTTATTGGCCATAGTAGGTTCGGCTTTAATTAAGTCGCAAAGATAGAATAAAATTTAAGATTGAAAAAAGAATAACTTAGTAGGGTATTTCTTCATTTGTATTTTTACACAATACAAACAGGAAGGAGCTGTAGTAAAAGCGGTTTTGACGCTTTTTTACAGTACAAGAAGTGCTTGTAAAGATTTGGTTAAGAAGTAGTTAGTATAGCGTTTTGCGGCCACTTCGAAAAAAATCTTCTTCAAAATGCGATATAAGATTTGCGACGTATGATGTTTATTATTTGCTAGCAACTAATAATTTAAGCCATGAGCGTTTCATACATCTTAGATCATAAATCGTATTTTTTCATTCTTCCTACATTTCAAAAACATCTCCCCAAAGGCGGTGTCCTCCATCTAAGTAAACCGTTTCGCCAGTAATAAAACCAGCCATCGGGCTTGCTAGGAAAAGTGCCAAATAAGCGACTTCATCGGTAGAACCTAGTCGTTTTAATGGAATTCTATCGCTGATACCTTTCAATAATTCAGGAGGATATTGGTCTAACCCAGTAGATTTGATAATGCCTGGGGCTATAGCATTGATATTAACGCCCAAACGCGACCATTCTACCGCCAAGGTTTTTGTCAAATTTTCTACCCCTGCTCTCGCCGCTCCCGTATGAGCCATACCGGGAAAGCCTCTATAAATATTGGCGATAATATTTATGATTTTGCCTGATTTTTGCTTGTGGAAGAAACGTTTGGCCATTTCTTGAGTAACAAACCAAGTTCCGTTTAAATTTGTATTAACCACGGCATTCCAACCATTCTCAGAAATATCTACTGCGGCAGAAGGGAATTGACCTCCAGCATTATTAATCAAAATGTCTAAACGTCCGCTTTGTGCTTCTATAGCATCGGCTATTCGACTAATATTTTCTGTATTTCGAATGTCAAGCTGAAACGCCTTAGCTGCACCATATTTATGCAAGGCCATAACTGCTTTATCCAAGCGTTCTTGCTTCCGAGAAGCGATGTATACTTCGGCACCATAAGTAAGAAATTGTTGTGCTATCGAAAAACCAATACCACTACCGCCTCCTGTGACTAGGACGGTTTTGCCTTTAAATAAATCCGCTTTAAACATGGGTTTATTTTTTTCAAAATAAAAAATTAATTCCTCACGCACACGCTATCTCAAACACACACACTATTTTCTAGCGAAGCGACCAAAATTATTAGACTTTCGGTGGTTCATCTTCTTTTACTTCGAAAGCTTTTTCATTTTCGATGTTTTCGATAGAAGCAGCCTTAGAACGAACAAGCGTGTTGGAGTGCATATCCTCATAATCCTTTCGTTTGCGTACTACATCAATGGCTAGAAACAAAGCTTTGCGGAAAGAATCTGGACTAGCTAAGCCTTTCCCCGCAATGTCATAAGCCGTTCCATGATCAGGAGAAGTACGAACGTGGGATAAACCTGCCGTAAAATTGACGCCTGAACCAAAGGAAAGTAATTTAAAAGGAACTAGACCCTGATCGTGATACATGGCTAAGATGCCATCAAAACGTTGATGTTTGTTTGCACCAAAAAAACCGTCGGCAGGAAAGGGCCCAAAAACTAAGATGCCTTTCTTTTTCATTTCTAGAATAGCTGGCCTAATTTGTTTTTCCTCTTCATCACCAAGTAAGCCTTCGTCGCCTGCATGAGGATTTAAACCTAGGACGGCTATTTTGGGGCGATCTAGACCAAAATCAACTCGTAAAGCCTTATCCATGAGCTCAATTTTCCGCTTCACCAGCTTTTTGTTAATCTTTTGTGCAACTTCTTTTACTGGAACATGGTTGGTCACGACGCCTACACGTAGATCGTCGTTGACAAGGAACATCAAACTATCGGGAGCTTCGAATCGTTGGGTCAAAAACTCTGTATGGCCCGGATATTCAAACCCAGCAAGCTGCATCGCTTTTTTATTGATAGGAGCGGTAACTAAGCCGTCGATATAACCATAGATCAAGTCATTCGTTGCTTTTTCAAGTGAAATTTTAGCGTATTTACCACCTGCTTCATTCAATGTCCCCAAATTAATGCTAACATTATCATTCCAACAATTGATAACATTCACCGCATTAGGCGTAAGGCGCTCTGCTGATCGAATTCCCTGAAAACTAAAATCATCTAGTTTGACTATGTTTTTATGATAGGAGACTACCTTGGATGAGCCATAAATGACTGGAGTGCAGTGTTTTAGTATTCTTTCATCGCTTAAAGCTTTTAAGACGACCTCTAAACCAACACCATTTATGTCTCCTATACTAATTCCAATTCTTACCTTTTCCATAGAATATTCGTTTTGAAGCAACGAATATACGCTATTAATTATTAATTGACAATGTTAAACGGTTTCTATTGATATTTAATGCTATTCTATCGTACTTTTTTTATAAAAATGATGGATTGGGATGGATTAGTGGGGAAATCTTTGTGCCTTTTTGGGGTCGAAGCGAGGATAAGGTGACAGCTAAATCACAAAATCGTACCAGTCACCGTGTAGCATTACTCCTTGCATTTTAGACTTGCTTAGCTGTTTTTAATTATCGTGAATTGTCTGCTCATTTGAGTTTTTGAAGGGAATACATCAATTTTCAAAAAAAATCCGCTTTCCCTGTTACATTTTTGAAATCATAGGACATATAAAGAGTGAAATGACTTCCCTAATTTTTCGATAGGTATTAGTGATTGGATATTGTAATAAATTCGTGAAAGGCTGTATTTTTATAGTCCCCAATTACTAGCCAAACTTATCAAATTAAATTACCCTTTGATTATGAAGAAGATATCCTTGATTATCTTGACTGCTATGTTGCTTTTTTCTCATCTAGCCATGGCGCAATTTCAAGTTGTAGCAAACGATGATGTTGCTATTTTACCGGGCCTTCAGCCTATTCAAATTTGTGTTTTAGACAACGATACTCCCCAAAATGCTTTAGATTCTAATACTTTAGGGGTGATTACTCCTCCTCAATTTGGAAATGTAGAAGTAGTGGGTGCTTGTATTATGTATTTCCCCAATCAAAATTTTCCTGGTGGTGATAATTTCTCGTACCAGATTTGCGCAGGCCCCAACCAATGTGATGTAGCAAGAGTTGATATTAAGCAAGGGCCAGGAGAAGAAGATGATTATGGAGTGCCTATAAATTCGGGTCAAATTATTGTTGATTATGGAACCATGAGTGCCGCACAAATCAATGCTATGCGGATAAAAATCCAAGCGATGAACGGTACGATTGTCAAAAGCTGTAATTGTGGTAATCTAGAACTCTGGTCTTTTAGTGATACGGGTACAATTTCTACTGAAGAAAAGAAGAAAATTGTGACGGATACTATTGGCCCTGCCTCTGGTGGTGCTGCATACAACTACCCGAGGATATTCAGAAAACCTAATCTTCGACCAGAATGTATGTGGAAAACGAACCCTACAGCCGCTACTATGAAAAGTAAAGTTCTTACGGCGCTAATAGATTCAGGAACAGACTTTAACAATCGTAAGTTGCATGGTTCTTACTGGTTAAATTCGCATAGCTCTCCTTGTGCAGAAGGCACGAACTTAGGCTATAATGCACTTGATCCAACCGATCATCCAAATGATGGATTTGGGCATGGTTTGCATGTAGCGGGTCTAGCACATATTGATAATCCAGCAAGTAAGCTTTTAATCTCAAAAGTCTTTGATGATGCAGGAAATGGGACGCTCTTCGAAACGGTCTGTGGTTTACATTTTGCCATTAATAAGAAAGCTGATGTCATAAATATGAGTTTGGGATACTATGGTGAGAAAAATGAAATCTTCCAAAGAGCAATGGATAAAGCTTATAAGGCAGGGACGATTGTGGTTTGTTCTGCTGGAAATGACCACAAGGACATTGATGGGACTGTCCCTCATTGGCCAAGTAATTTTAGCCATAAAAACATCATTACTGTAGCAGCAATGGATGGAAATAACCATCTTGCTTCTTTCTCTAACTATGGTAAGCGTTCCGTCGATATTGGTGCGCCAGGTGTTCACATTCTAAGTGAGTCACTTCCTGCTCCTTTGTATACAGGAGTTCAAAGTGGAACATCGATGGCCGCTGCTTTTGTTTCAAGAGAAGTCTCTATTTTTAAAAGTAATATGGCTAGTGCCTCTGCTCCTGAAATCATTGAGAAGTTTTATGCTACCCTTACCCCTGCCCCTTCATTGGTTGGAAAATCTACAATCGCCAAATCTTTGAGTATCAAATCGATGAAATTGATTTGTTATTGCTTGCCGGAAAAGGGTTCTACTAGTGGACGAAATTATATTGATGGCGTAGAGTTAGGCAGCATCAGAAATTTTAATACTGGCAAGTGTAATGGCCCTGCTTATAGCGACTTTACAGAGATGAGGACGAATTTATTGTTTGGCAAGGAGTACAGTTTGTCTTTAAAGGCAGGAAATGGCCGCTGCTTAGGCAGTACCTCTACACAGTTCGAAGCATGGATAGATTATGACCAAAATGGCGAATTTACCCCCAATGAGAGCCTAGGATTTGTGGTTGCTCAAGAACCAGGAGAGCTTGTAAAGCTAAACTTTAAAGTAGCCTCTGACGCTCTTTCTGGATTTACAAGGCTACGAATTCGTTCGGCTACAGTCGAATCCCAAAATGTAGGCTCTATGGATCCATGTAAAGAATATCAGTTTGGTGAAACCGAAGATTACACAGTAAATCTCACGAAATTGCTCTTAAAATTAGAACCTACGCGGCCAATCATCAAGCCGATTAATCCTAAATTTAAGCTAAGGAATAATTAGTAGCACTTGTAGTAGATTAGGATACAAAACGTTCTGACGATCCATTCTTAATTCGTCATTCCTAATTCATCATTTACGACCTAAGTAATGCGGCACATTCAAAGATAGAATGTGCCGCATTTATTTTTATCCCATTCCTTCTCTACCTTTGTTCGATAAATTTGCTGATTAAAATCGAAACCATGTTTACGGAGATTGTTCTATACACGTTCATTGTTGCCGCCGTTATTCAACTTATTTTTTGGGGAGTGATCTTTGCTCGGCTAGCATTTTATAAGAAAGCAGAACAACAAGTGGATCCTGAGCATTGGGTTTCTGTCATTATTTGTGCGAAAAATGAAGAAGAAAACCTAAAGAATTTCTTACCAAAAATACTCGAACAGGATTATGAAAAATATGAAGTCATTGTTGTTGACGATGCTTCGACAGATGGTACCTCAAAGGTATTGAAGGAGTTATCGAAAATACATGATAAGCTTAAAATAGTCACAATACATCCAAAAGAATCTACTTCTAGAGGGAAAAAACAAGCACTTGAGGAAGGAATTAGGTCGTCACAATACGATGTACTGTTGTTGACCGATGCAGATTGCTACCCTACTAGTAGGAAATGGCTGCAAAACATGCAATCCTTAGTCAAAGGAGAGGTGGAAATCGTATTAGGATATGGCCCCTATGAAAAAAAGAATAATTTTTTAAATAAAATTATCCAGTACGAAACTACACATGTGGCTTTGCAGTATATGTCGCTTTCGCTTTGGGGCATGACCTACATGGGGGTAGGGAGAAATTTGCTATATAAAAAGGGTCTATACTTTAAAAATCAAGGCTTTGCGAAACATAAACATATAGCTTCTGGAGATGATGATCTGTTTATAAATGAAGTAGCTACCCGTAAAAATACGGCCATTTGCTTAGATAAAAGTTCATTCATGTACTCAAAACCGAAGACAAATTACAAAAATTACAATGTTCAAAAAAATCGACATTATTCTACTGCAACAAGCTATAAACCAATCACAATACTTGTTTTATTTCTCTATTCATTGTCACACTTCGCTTTTATTCTAAATTTATTACTCGGCGTTATATTTAATATTTACAGTCCAACGGGCATCATTCTATTTATTGCCAGATCGATTGTAATGTTTACTACTTATGGCATTGTACTAAACAGACTGTCTAACGCGAGGCTAATAAAATGGATACCGTTGCTTGATTTACTATACGTCGTTTATTATTTATTTTTCACTCCAGCAGTAATGCGAAACAAATCAAGGCAATGGAAGTAAAAATCAATCAAAATTTATCAGAAAAAGCACTAGAAGACTACAAAATCGTTCAACGAGCTGTAGCCGGTAATGAAAGAGCATTCACAGACCTTTCTCTTCGTTACAAGGAATCTATTTTTCACATGATGCTAAAGATGGTGCATAATCGTGAAGATGCAGATGACCTTACTCAAGAAGCTTTTGCTAAGGCTTTCAACAAGTTGAAGTCTTATACACCTAAATTTGCATTCAGTACGTGGCTATTCAAAATCGCCATTAATAATGCAATCGATTTTATCCGTAAAAAGCGTTTAAACTTGCTTTCTATTGATGATCCGCTTGAGCCAGAAGGTAGCAAGGACTACTCCTACAACCTTCGTTCTTCTACTTTAGATCCAGAAGAAACTTACATCCGGAATCAAAAGGTGAAGCAAATGCGTAAAACGCTACGTAAATTGAATCATAAGTATCGATTAATGATTGAGTTACGTTATTTCGAAGAACTTACCTATGAAGAGATTTCACGAGAATTAGAGATTCCGTTAGGAACTGTTAAAGCGCAATTGTTCCGTGCCAAAGAAATTCTACAAAACATGCTTGCTCCAGCTGTGCAAGCAGGAAAAATTTAGCCTATTTTTTGTTTCGACTTTATGGGGAGATGAAAAATGTGACTAACCAAGATGAGCAAAAAGGTGCTTAGTTGACCGAGCTAAGTGCCACTTTTACACTCAAGCCAATTGCCTGTATGATACTATCTACAATGGTAATTGGCTTGATTTTTTTATGTCATTCTCAAACCTGTTTTGAAGACAGACCTTCATCAAAACAGCTTTTAGTCTATAATCCCTAAGGTAGCGAAGCCACTACCATGTAGAGCGTAAAAGGACTTTTATTAAGTATTCACAGAAGGTTGAAGTGTTATTAGCTAAAAAAATGTTGGCATCATCCTAAAAAGCTCATCAATAAACAGTTGTAATACCTTCTCCTCTTATGTCCACCCTTAACGATTAAAAACGTTTTTCCTATTTCCAACATAAGTGTTTAACGGGGGAAATGGAATAATGTTGCCTTTTTTTCACTTAAGTCTCTCATATTAAGCAATTAAAGAATTCTTTAGTCTTTGTTTTACCTTTTCTAACGTCATGCTCAAGGTTTTCTGTCACGATACTCATTCCTCCAAAGGACAACAAAATATTGCTTGTAGGGAAGCAAACGTAATCCTATCTGTTGTATTAGATTTTAGTGGCTTGTACGACTCAAGAGTACTCACGATGATTTTTGAGGGATTTTATGGAGGAATACAATTACGGAACATTTCACCCTTTCAGGGTTTACCTCAAATTCGGCGAAATGATAGGAGTAAATCCCAACGGGATGTTAGGATTATAGAAAAATAGAAGAACAAGTGCGAAAACCCTGAAAGGGTGATATTCTAAAGAGAGGACAACATCGTTGAAAGTAACGGAATAAAACGGCTAATTAGTTTGAACGAAAAAAGCATTTTTTTGCCATCGCTAGTCATTGGTTGAAGGCAAAACGCAGTGCCCATCCCGCATTCAACTAATGACGCTCGCGCATTTTTTTCAAAATGATCGTTTTGGGTCAAACACTAAATTAGCTATAAAAACACAAAATTTTGACAGATTATCTAATTCTTAACTAATGGCGTAGCCGTCTTTTGTCCTATGTCCTTTGTCAACCTGTCTTTTCAAGTGAAGCGACGAAAATTCATAGAGACTAACTACTCGCCACAAGTTCAATGCACGTCAATTCTCTAGGAACCCCAACTCGAAATGGAGGGCCCCAATAAGCATTTCCTGTACTAACATACAAGACCGATTTTCCTTCCCTGTACAAGCCTTTTACGTAAGGTTCGACAGCCTTTACCGCAAGATTGAAAGGGAAGAACTGGCCGCCGTGTGTGTGGCCAGATAGCTGTAAACTGATACCGTATTTAGCTGCTTTGGCGAATGGTCTAGGCTGGTGAGCTAATAATATCAAGGGGCGGGAAGGCGTCCACCCTTCAAGAGCAGCCTCTAAATCCGGTTTAAACCCTTGTCCCATTTGTCTTCCTGTAGGATCATGAATCCCTGCTATATCTAAGAACGCTCCTTTACATTCCAAGGTATCGCGTTCATTACTAAGCACTCGGATTCCTAAACTTGGCAAAAAAGCAACCCATTCTTGTACTCCTGAGTAATATTCATGATTTCCAGTAACGAAATACACCCCGTACTTAGCTCGTAGATTTTTCAATTCACTGACTATCGGGCCTAAATTATGTACTCGACCATCCACCAAATCCCCTGTAATTGCAATCAAATCAGGTTCCATTGCATTTGTTTTTTTGACCAGCTCCTTGATGAAAGACGAACCTACCGTGGGGCCTACATGAATATCTGTCAATTGAACAATTCGAAAGCCATTAAATGCGGAGGGCAAATTATCGATTGGAATGCGTACGTTTTTTATTGGAGTATCTTTCTTCGCCTCATAAAGACCAATTAACAGCAATAAAACCGTCAACATCACTACTCCTCCAATCAATGAACGATTGAAGGAAATCAATTCCTCTATTGTAGGATTAAAAAACTGAGTGTAGCCAAATTGCACCATTTCTACTAGGAAGAAAAATACAATAAACATCGTCAGCATTCCCATCCAAGAATATCCCCACCAAGCAATCAATTTTATCCTTTCTCTAGGCATTGAAAACTGTACAATAAAGGTGATAGGAATCGATAGGGCACAAGTAATAATGAAGGCCGTGACCACTGAATCCCAAGGAGAAGGCAAAGCGGTATCTACTACTAAATTTGTCCAAAACCAGTAATGAACACCCAAAAAAATAGCGAGTGGGAATAGCAAGGAAACAAGACCGAATAAGTATTTCAAAATAAAGGAGTGTTCTAAAAGATGAAGGATAGAAGACTGACCATTGTACTATTATTCGAAATAAAAAACAAGCTATCCGATAAATTGTTTAGCAACTCACGAATGAATTCCTGCCCAATTGTGAGAAAACTTTGTAGCTTAATTTAACGAACTATGGGTTAAAACCCTAAAGCATCTATGAAAGGCTAGGATAGCAAGGGTTTTGTCGCCTTAATACCTAAGCAAAGGCTGCTGGGAAAACTCTTAATTACTAACTATTCACTCTTAACTTGCAGCTCTGCTGCCCTCTGCTTATCTTTGCCCCAATATGAAAAAATCAATACAAGAGCTTGCAGATACGCTTCAATTACTAGAAATAGAGAAGGAAGAAGAACAACGGATTTACGAAGAAACCATCAAAAATAAAACGCTTGATGAACGCAAAAAAATGGGAACTTCTTGGTATCCGCTAGAAGTCAAAAAAACAGGATATGCATTAGGCGATTTCCCTTTTCTGATCGTTGAGCGTACGACTTTGCGCGATGAAAGACATCAATTCCAAGCAGGTAGTGTCGTCAATTTATTTTCTCAACATCCTGATGCTGAGGGCAAAGAAAGGAAAGGAGTAGTACACTACTCAGATCGAAATAAAATGAAGATTATCCTATACAGTAGCCCCATGCCGCATTGGGTAACGGATGGAAAAATCGGCATCGATCTCCTCTTCGACGAGCGTACTTTTAAGGAAATGGAGAAAGCATTGATACAGGTTATGGAGGCCAAAGGGAATCGCTTAGCGGAACTTCGTGAAATATTGCTAGGTCATCATGCTCCCAGCTATCGAGAATTAGCTCGTCCCCTTGAAATTCCTAGTCTTAATGTTTCCCAAAATGAAGCGGTAAATACCATTTTGGCCGCTGAAGATGTCGCGATAATTCATGGCCCACCAGGAACAGGAAAAACGACAACTATCGTCCAAGCCATTAAGCAATTAGCTAAAGTAGAAAACACGATTCTCGTTTGTGCGCCTAGTAATGCGGCTACAGATTTGCTGACGGAGCGCTTGGCCGAACAGCAATTACATGTTGTCCGAATAGGTAATATTTCTAGGGTAGATGAGGGTATACTAGAACATACGCTTGACGCCCAATTAGCGGCACATCCAGAAAGCAAAACTATTAAAAAGGTCAAAAAACAAGCACAAGAAATTCGCCGACAGGCAGGGAAATATCGTCGAAAATTTGGATTTCAAGAACGCCAGCAACGCAGGGAGTTATACCAAGAAGCTAAGGAGTTAGCCAACTGGGCAGTCACGCTCGAAGATCGTTTGATTGATCAATTATTGACGCAAGCTAATGTGGTGACATGCACGCTAGTAGGTGCGAATAATAAATATCTCGAACGCTCCACATTTCGTACCGTTGTTATTGATGAAGCGGCTCAAGCCCTAGAACCTGCTACTTGGATTCCTATCGCTAAAGCAGGAAAAGTACTTCTTGCTGGCGATCCGCTACAGTTGCCACCTACGGTAAAATCTATCGAAGCACAGCGAAAGGGACTTTCTAAAACACTCATAGAGAAATGTATTGATCGGCTTCCTAGGGTAAATCTCCTAGATACCCAATATCGGATGCATGAGAAAATTATGGGTTTTTCTAATGCTCAGTTTTATCAAGGGAAATTGAAAGCTCATGATTCTGTCCGTACCACCATCCTGCCCTTGACCGATGGTAGACCTGACGCGCTGGAATTTATTGATACGGCGGGTTGTGGTTTTCAAGAACAGCAAAACGAAAAAACGCTCAGCCGCTTCAATCCTGACGAATACACCTTACTAAGGGAACACCTTCTAAAATTGATAGAACAACTTCCTGCTGATTTGGAATTGAGCATCGGCATTATTTCTCCCTACAAGGAGCAAGTGCTTTATATTCAAGGACAAATGGAAACGGAAGATTATCCCGATACGGTAAGTTTATCGATTAATACCATTGATGGTTTTCAAGGGCAAGAACGTGATGTTATCTATATTTCCCTAGTCCGTTCCAATGAAAAAGGGGAAATCGGTTTCCTAAAAGATCATCGTCGCATGAATGTAGCGATGACGAGAGCTAAGAAAAAACTTGTTGTCATCGGGGACAGCGCTACGCTCGGCAATCACGCTTTTTACCGCTCCTTCCTAGAATATTGCGAACGTCAAGAAGCCTATGGTTCTGCTTGGGAATGGATGGTTTGATTTCCCAGTGTTAAAACACTGGGCTACAGACAGGGAACTCCTACGGAGTTTGTGGTTCCCTTTTTTGTCTTTGACAAAAAACTGCTAGCTCCATAGGAGCTTCCTGTCTGTAGCCATGGGTTTTAACCCGTGGTCAACAATGGGATACAACAATCACAAAACAACATATCATTCAAACAATGGTAAAACAATATAAACCACGGAAAACGGAATCAGATTAATCATAAAATTCAAACAAAAACCTTTCCTCAAACGGCACGTTGAGTTTTTCCAGCATATCGATGTATTCTTCCTTGAACGACCTTTTGTTGTGGTGATTTTCTTGATTTTCGATATACCGAATTACACGAGGCACCTGAGATTTAGAATAGCTAAAACAACCATAACCGACTTGCCAAGAAAAGGCAAAATGCATCCAAGATTGCTTCTTGATGAATATCGTTGATAGTGTTTTTATTTCTTTCACTAAATCAGAAATGCTTTGAGCAGGGTGTAAGCCCACGAGAATATGAATGTGATCCGGCATACAATCAATACTAATAAGCTTATGCCTTCGATTTTGAACGATTGCTGTGATATAGCGATTTACGTGCTCTTTTTGTTCCTTGGGAATAAGACACGCTCGACCTTTTACCGCAAAAACCAATTGAACATACAATTGGGTGTAAGGGGCTGTAAAGAAAGAAAGTTTACACTTGATTGGAATAATTTTGAATTATCCTGCGTTGCTCAATCGTCAAATAGCTATGCTATTCTTCTCTTTCACGCCTTGACTAATTCAAAATTCTCCACACTAAAGTTGTAAACTTTCTTTCTTTACAGCCCCTAAGTATTAGCCATGAAGATTCTTTAAAAATTAGCAAATAAGATACTAATGCCACTAGTGACTCAGCTTAGAAGTAATGGATAGTTTAGGCGTAGTAATTTTTTTGTTAGACAAGGCGCGAAGAGGGAAGTTAGCGATAGCTACCTGACCGAGGAGTAACGCAGTATAACGGAAAAATAACAAGCTTAAACTGTCTAGAACTTCTGAATAGAGCCACTAGGCTTCGCTCTTTAATTCAACGAAGTTGAAATCCGGAAAACGCTAAAATTATCGAAGATAAGTCTTTTGTCCTATGTCCTTTGTCAACCTGTCTTTTCAAGCGAAGCGTCGAAAACGATAAGCATTAATTTAAATAAGCCAGGGCCAATTTGATTTGTTGGTAGTCCAATTCGTGCTTCATTAATTCATACATGGCTTTGTGGCTAACAGAACCATCTTCCTTTATTTTATCGGGATTTCCTTCCTTGATGAGGTGATCCCTAGCCGCTTCCACGCGACTTAGTAATTCGTCAGTAGGTTTGAATCTAGAGACATCGACTGAGGGATAGTCTTCCATGACTCTAGCGATATGGCCAGTTATAGTGCCGGTTGTCAAACCACGTTCTTTGGCAATTTCGTGGATGGATAAACCTTTTTCGATGTATTCACGCGTGATTAAAAAGGTCGATTTTTTACTCTTCTTCTCCGTTTTTCGTTTTTTGGCTGCTTCAATTTCTTCGAGGCTGGTGAGGCCTCCGCAGCGTTTTAGGAAGCCTATAGAAAGTTGTTCCAACTCCTTTTCTGTGTTCTCTTTTTCCGCAATTTGGGAGAGTTCCTGAAAGCGTTTATCTGCTTTTAGAGCTAGGGCATCTACTTCAAGAGCTATGGAATTAAAACCTAGGAGCCTAAGACCTTCTAGGTTTTTCAATCGAGACAGCCCGACATAACCTTGTCCCTTTTCGAAAGTTTTGCTCAAGTCCATTTCGGCAGCGTCAAGCGTCATGCCTTGGCTTTTGTGTACGGTGATTGCCCAAGCCAATTTCAAGGGGATTTGCTGAATTGAAGCAATTGGGGCGCCTTTATCATCGTCAATAGACCAGATGTTAGGTTCTACGATAAGTCGATGGCCTTCAAATGTTTTCACGATGGGGAACTTGTCTTCTTCGGAAAATCCTTCTACCTCACCTAGCGTGCCGTTGACATAGCCCTCATCAAAGTTATTTTTAGAAAACATGACTTTTGCGCCTATTTTCAAGCGCAATTTTTCTGGTGTACCAGCCGATTTTTTTAGGGATTCCAAGAGGACTTTATTGCCCTTCATCTTAGCTAGATAAGATTGACTTTTCGTGTTTAGTCCTAGTAATTTACTTTCATTGATTCGATCTACATCAAAGTTATGCGTAAATAACTTTGGAGGATCAAGCTCTTGAATTGTTGTTGTTTTTGCTTGTTTTAATAACTCAATGGAATTTTCAGACAATTGTCCTTTTCGGATTTCGTTCAATATTCCATTGAGGTCATTTTCTTTTTGTCGATGCTGTTCCGTCAAGTAGCAAATGGCGAGTTTAGCGTCTAGCCATGCTTTGGACATAAAAGCAAATTTGTCACGATTCGTTTCTCCTTGTTTGCCGATAGGAGGCAATTGGAAAAAATCGCCCGAAAAAATGACCTGAATTCCTCCAAAAGGAGCATTATTTTTTTTGAAATATTGTAGGACTTGATTGACTAGATTAATCTGCCGTTTATGCAGCATAGAAATTTCATCAATGATCAAGACTTTGGCTCCTTCAAGATTCTTAATCAAATGTTTTTTCGTCTTCATGGAAGTTAAGTCACTTGATGTCAGGGCTTCCTTCACGCCTATGCCCGACCATGCATGGATGGTCATTCCATTCATATGAGTTGCGGCAATACCTGTAGAAGCGGTTACAGCTACTTTAACTTGTCGCTCACGCAAGTATTGGATGTACTGATTTAATACATAAGTCTTGCCTGCTCCAGCAGAACCGGTTAAAAATACGTTTCTTCCTGACTTTAAGATGGCTAATGCTTGTTTCTGTTTCATGACGAATAAACTTTTTAGTAAAAAAATGAGAAATAGGAAATCGTTGTACCATTTTGGCGCTTCCATTCAAAAAGAGCTTTCGCTATAATGAATTGAACCTACTTTGGTTTTGATTCCAATTCTTTCTCCATTCTCAAAAGCCTCTATATATAAGTACCGAAAACGCCGAAATTCCATAAAAATTTTTGAACTTTTTTTCCTAAAAAGAAATTCGAAAAGATTATTGCCTTGTAAATCATGTCGTTGTGAACGAAAAAAAATAATCTTAATTTGTAGTGAATTTCTCTTCCTATTGCTTTTGTCAAACCGAGAATCGCTGTTATGAACCATAGAAAGGATATAAGAATTATATAAGTTGAACGTGGTTTTTTATACGGGGAAAAACATAGATGGAGGTCTATGCCCTTTTTTTAACACCTAGGGATTTTGATTACTTATTTAGTTCTTGAAGCACTAGTGTATTCTCCTTTAACCAGATTTCCAGTTTCTAGATCTGAAATTTGCTTTGTTTGTGTAGTGATGATAGTTTGCTGTTCCTTTCTTTTTTGTTGGAGGAAATTATTGGCATAAAACCAAGAGATTTGAGCATGTTGCATTTTACTTAAAAGAGAATTGGTGAGTCCTAAAAAAGCAAAAACCGTGAAGGATTCACGGTTTTTTCTAATCAGGTTTGTCGTATGGTATTCTATTGCAGAGGAACCCAAGGACAGATTATGGGATGAATCGACGAAAAAGAGTTCTGTTTAGGGGTTACAGGATTATTAATTGCCTTCTTAATATTGCTT
>JAHDHB010000035.1:19612-22459 GCA_020631545.1 Saprospiraceae bacterium
AAAAGAGTTCTGTTTAGGGGTTACAGGATTATTAATTGCCTTCTTAATATTGCTTCCCATCGAATTCGTATGCAAGATAAGACGAACTTTTGGGCTTTTTTAACGTCAAATATCAGCTATAATAGTTGAATAAGTTTTCTACTAAACTAAATTAGTTCTTTTAAATCAGTTCTTTTTATTAATTTTATTGTAGAAAAAATAGTTAATTTTATAAATCTCTTCGAAATGATAAAAAGTAAGTTGTTTTCGCTCTTAAAAAAACTCAAGCAAAATAAAGGTGAAATTGGCGAGTTTGAGCGTTTTGTTTCTAGCCCTTACTTCAATACAAAGCAAGAAGCTATTGATTTAGTGGCGTATATAAGAACAATCTGGCATTTACCCGAGCACCTACAAGCACAAAAACTACATAAAGAACAAGTGTACAAAGAGGTGTTTCCTCAAGAAAAAAAATTTATCAATTGGAAGTTTCATCAATGTACCTCTCATCTTTATAGCTTATTGCTTAAGTTTTTGGCGATTCAAGAAGTCGATAAAGCCACAGAAGAATCCTTACTAATACAAGCCTATAAAATACGAGATATAAATGCGCTATTTTTTAAAGCTAGTGCGCAGAAAGAAGCTCGTATCTTAAAGAAAAGAGAACAAGAACAATTCTTAGATGCGAATAAAAATAAGGAGTTGGTGGATATTCAACGGCTGATTTACTACCACCCCAATACGGATATAAGCACACAAAAAGAATCTGGCCAGCGTCTTATTTCCATTTCAAATGCGCTAGATGAATACTATTTGATCCGCAAATTGATCAATTATTGTGAAATGTCCGCTACTCAAAGAGTATTTGAAGGCTCCTTTAATATTCCTCCCGCAGCTACTATTTTGGATGGATTTAGCATTGACTTAAATAAAAACTTGCTAATTAAAGCGTATTACGAGATATTATCCTTATTTCAAACGCAAGATAAAACTAAAATAGAGCCACTCCGACAATTGATTTTTGAGCTTTTAAAGAAAGTAAGTCCTTATAATAAATTAAAATTATTCGAACTTTTCCTTAACTCATGGCCTCCAGGTACTAGCCTCACTCGTTATCTTGAACTTTACAAATATGCTTGGGATGAAAGAATTTTGATTGAAGGCAACTATGTTTCTAATACCCATTTGAATAATATGATTCACATCGGTTGTAATCTAGAAGAATATGACTGGACGAAACAGGTAATTGCTGAAAGTGAGCCTTATCTTGATAATCGACAAGATAAGGGGGAAAACATTAAATGCTTATTCTATGCCTATGTGAATTACGTACAGGCCAATTACCATGAAGCTTATCGGCTTCTATTCAACCTTGTGCTAGAAGATATCAATTATGGAATACGGCGGCATACGATTTTATTAAGATCCTTGTTTCTAGGTAAAAAGGAAGTCCGATTCCGATTTAATTACGATGAAAAATGTAATTCATTTAGGACTTACTTACGTCGAAAATATAAAATCGGAGAAGTTAGTAAACGTGTAAAAGATGCTAATTTCGCTTTTGTAAGAATCCTTCAAAAAACTTACCATGCAAAAAATAAGAAAATTCCGAAATTGGTACTCTTAGAAGAGTTGAAAGCAATAAAAGAGATACCTAATCGAATTTTCTTGAAGGAGAGAATCAATGAACTGGATGCATAAATCAATCTTACAAGTAAACGTGTGAGGCGACAGCATCATTGGAATGACGAGTCACCTCAACACGACTATTGGGTGGACGTGGCGTTAGTTTTTAGTAAATGTTTTACCAGCAGTACACAAGCCTACTTGTACAAGGATGGTATAGTTGCCTTTGTTTAGGTTGCTAAGTGTTACTGCTTCGCCTTCGAAGGTGCGGGTGTAAATGACTTTTCCAAAATTGTCTAGTACCGTAATTACGTTTTTGGTACCTGGCTGTGTGGCACAAGTTGGAAATTCAATGACTTCATTAGTATTAAAGCCATTTTGAACTAGGACGACTATTCCGCCCATTAAGCTTTCAGCTTGAGCAGTATAAGTGTTGAAATTCAGCGCCATCAATAGGATAGCTATTCTTAGAATTAAGTTTCTCATGGGGATATAATTTTAGAGGTTAAATAAAATTAATACAAATCCGAGTACTTTGAGAATAGCATGGCTATCCCCCCACTAATTTTTAATCTAGTGCTTTATATCTTCTAAGCTTTGCTTGAATTTTTGATAAAGAACGTTCCACTTCCTTGCTACAAACATGGCTAGGGAATCTACCCCCAGATTGCTTGCGCGCAATTGGTTAATCGTTGATCAAGTCTCCTGTCAAGGAGTACTTCAAGCGGTTGCTGTAGTTTTTAATTTTATAGAGCGACGGAACACGATTCCGGTATCGTTCTAAAAACTTTGTAGCTAATGGATGGGTGATAAATGATAATCATAAGTTGTTGTTTTTTTGTTGTTCGAAGTACTATTATAACTGCAAATGGCCCGCAATTAGTTCCTAGAATCTTTAACAATTGTTAAAAATTCGTTAAAACCAAGTAAAACTTGGATCGAATGTCATTTTTATTAGACAAAAAATGCCAAATAAAAAGTGACTTTTTGACTTCTGAGTTCATTAAAATTTTACTGTGGCAAGTATCTACCGAGTATTGATTGTTTCTTATTTTATTAACATAGAGCTAAAAAAACATGAAAAATCACATTTTCCATAGAAAAAAATGTATTAAACTTGGCAATTGGCGATGGATGGGTTTTATATAAAAAGGACATTTGAGCCTATGAAATTATAGTTTTTATAAGGCTTTCTTGTCGATTTCATTTACATAACGTCATCGTATTGTCATCTAGTATGTCACC
>JAHDHB010000608.1 GCA_020631545.1 Saprospiraceae bacterium
TGTCCTTTGTCCTTTGTCCTTTGTCCTTTGTCCTTTGTCCTTTGTCCTTTGTCCTAGCCTCAGAAGGCTTAATAAATCATTGATTTCAAGTGTCTTTCTAGGGAAAGCGCATCCGTTTTATCAGGTTTGCGCGCAAAATTACCTACTCTAGAAATGATAAAAAACTCTGGTATCGCTTTTACATCATAGGCTTGGGCTACTTCGGATTTTAAGCCCTCTTTGGCGTAGAGGTTGATCATATTTCCTAGTCCTCGATTGTTGACTTCATTCGTAAAGCCTGATTGGCTTCGCTCTACAGAAATATTTAGGAAGACCACCTTATTGGAGTCGAGGCGTTCCATCAATTCTTTGGCAATTTCAATTTTATTTAGGCAAGGCCTACACCAAGCAGCCCAAAAATTGACCACTACCACTTTCCCCTGAAAATCAGCTAGAGAAACCTCTTGGCCAGCCACATCTTGAAGCATGAATACAGGGGCAGGGCTTCCTATCGCATATTGTTTTTTCTGGAAATAAGCATCTACTGCACGCAGATAAAACTCATTGTAAGGAACCGTTCTAACAAATTCGTTGTAAATGGGCAACATCATCGCTAATTCATTCTTTCTAAAGCCTCTAGCAAGGATATCGGCTTGAAAAAAAGACAGGGAAACACCATCTACATATTGAGGAGCTAAATTGTATTGACCGATGTAAGGATTTTCCCTTGAACCGCTTTTATCAAACACCATGTTAAGGTAGCCCACTAAAAATTTACGATATTTCTCATTTCCCAAAACATCGTCGTTGCGCAACGTTACTTCTTCTATAAACTCGAAAAAATGCTCTTCAATGTTATGCAGATTCTGAAAAGCATAGCCATACATCATCATTTTGTACGCCCAATCATACCGAATTTCTGCCCGCATAAACTTTGTAAACAAATCCGTCAAGAAGCCTTCGCGTTGCTGAAAATTGGCTAACATCGTTTCTTTTTGCACTTTTAACCGCTTCATATCACTAGCAAACGTCGTTGGGCCTGTCGCTCTCATTTTTCGTTCCAGCTTCTCATCCGTATCATAATACACGATCCCCTTCTTGAGTTGCTTCATCAAAAAGCGATTCGTTTCCTCTGGAAATTGTTTGGCATAATCTCTCAGAAAATCATTGCTTTTCCCACAAATTCCTCCGAACTGCATAGAATATTTAAAACTATTCGCATCAAAATCCACGTTCAAATCTCCTCCTGGTTCGATATAAATAGGGTGTCTATTATTGGCATAAGACAAGACCACCATTTGAGGAATATTTATCTCTAATTCAAAAGAAAATTTATTCTCTTCATTTAGCACCGTGGTTTCTGTGATGTAGGTATTATCCAAGTAGGTACGATCTATTTCTACTGAAATCTCCTTCCACACCGCATTATTTATCGTACCCGTAATGACTCCAATATTTTGAGCTTCAATAGTATTAGCAAGAACAAGCAGTCCAATCCATAAAAAAGGATAAAGAAAAAAGGACGAACAATATTTTGCTTATAAGTATAAAGCTTGAAAACTCTTTTATTCCGAACACAATTCTTGAATTTGAGACACTAAATAATTTTCTCACTAAGGCGATTTTACAGTCAGCTACAAACAAACAACTCTACCTCTTTTGTTGCAATATATAAAGAATTGGCGAGTTCTTTCCTCCGTTTTTAGGATATATGACATGCTATTGACGAGTGTAGGGTATTAAAAGTAACAAACTTTCCAAAAAACAGGGTTGGATTCATAAAAGAGTGCTAAATTGAGCTAACCAATTGACTAAAAATGATTCTACGATTGACGCTTCAAGCTAGTTTTTCCCTGTTCTTCTTTCTTGGCTGCTGGTTTTCGCCCTCTGCCTTAGGCGCTCCTTTGTCCTTCCTTCCTGGCCAAGTCGCTTATGCCGACTCTTCTTCCCTAGGAATTTCAAGTAAATTGAACCATCAGAATGCCTCGTCGCTTGCAGCGCTACCTATCGCCGCTATGGCTACCATTGGGATTTACGATGCTTCATCAATTGGCGCATTCTGGGACTTCGGGGGGAAAATGAAAGACAAAAACTATGCTGAGACGTTGGAAAAAACAGGAGCCTTGGAGATTGGGACGGGTTTTGTGTACCAATACCAAGGAAAAAAATACGTTATAACCGCTGCTCATTTAGTACATTACGCAGATGTTGCCGAACCGACAATCAAGGCTTTCGATGTTCATGGAAATCCTTCAACCATGCGAATTTTAGGGCGTGACGCCTTCTACGATATCGCTGTTTTAGCTTTTGAACAGGAAAAAGATGCTGACCGTTTTGAGCATTTATCCTTTGCTAGCGATCAAAACGACAAGAAGGGTATCGCTTTTGGCAATGCATTGGCTTCCAATTCTTTCAAAGGAAATGGAGGGCGCATCTCAGGGAGAAGGAAAACCTTCAAGCATGCCAATCCCTTAACTCCTGACTTAGGCTACTTGGAAACGAAGGCAAAGCTAGGAGCGGGGTTCAGTGGAGGGCCACTTTGCAACAAAAATAACGAAATCATCGGCATCCATACTCAGCGCCTCCATCATCCTAAACGCTTTTTTGCTTTGGAGGCTTCTATCGCCAAGCAAGTCATCGAACGCCTTATTGAACATCAAACGATCAGGCGTGTCTTCCTTGGTTTGCGCTTCCATCAGTTGGATGGCAAGGTTTTAATTGACGAAGTACTTGAAAACAGTCCTTCGGGTTGTGCTGCTGAGCAACTTTTGAATCAGTACGTCTACAGCATTAATGAGACACCCATTCAATCTATTTTTGATGTATTGAGGATTCTCGAAAACGTAAAAGCGGGTACTTCGGTTACGTTAAAATTGAGTTCAGGTATACAAATCATTCCTACAGAATCCTTGGATAAGAAGAACTTAGTGGAAATTGCTAAGCATTTTTTTCAGACTAACTCTAAAGCTAGGTACCAAGGAATCGAAGAAGTCAAAACTAATGTCTACCTCCTAAAAGCGGGCAAAACGACTAGTAAAGATCACTTAAAACTAGTGGGTCTGAAACAAACGAATGGATTCTACATGCTCTACCGTGTGAAATCTGCCGCAAAATTGGGCGCGCTGATTCGCTTACTCACCCTTTATGGAAAAGTGGATTTGGTCTTGAATAATCATGCAGATTTTGCACCTAGCTTGAGGTTTAGTTTTGGAGGGAGTGTACTTTATTTTTAAGGAAAAAAAGGGAAACAGCAGAACTATTTCCCTTACCTAAAACCTATTTTTATACCTATAAAAAAAACCTTATCTAATTAAGAGGGGAGTTGGGCATGTGGGAAAAACAGATGATAGTAAGTTTTGTATTGTTCTACCCTAACTCCCCTCATTTGCAGCCGAAGCCGCTATTTTGGGATGCTTATGCAAAGTAATTTTTGAATGAAAGAGGCCGACAAACCTCTTCTTTGTTTAAGCATTACTTGTTTATCGTTGACAGTTCAAAGTTGCAAAATATTTTAGTTAGTTCTCGGACGCAAAACGGCCATTGGGTAGTGTAATTCAGTGAAAAAATATGGCGGTTTTGCTTTGTTTCTTACGACTATCGCTAGCAAAAAAAACTAAGTATCTAATTATCAAACTATAGAACTAGGCTTCATTTCTTGGTTTCCTTGGACGCGATTTGGGGAAAGTGTAAAAATAAA
>JAHDHB010000036.1 GCA_020631545.1 Saprospiraceae bacterium
CGCCAACTTGTTGATAGGTGTACCCGAAACCCCAGTATAATATAAAGGCTATTAAACAGGCGGTAAGGCCTAGGAATCCCCAGGACGAAGCTTTGAGCCTCCGCCCTAGCGCAGTGGAAAGGTATTTTTTTATAGTTGGCATTTGTTTGGGTTAGCCAAGGTTCAAGGGGTAATTTATCTATAGAAATTGGAATTTATCGTCTTCCAAATCGCATCGGGTAATATTCATCCTCTTCCAGCTCAAAAAGATGAACAAGAAGTTCGAAAAATAATTTTTGATTACAATTTAGATCACTCATGATTCCTAAATCCTTATCATTCAGTTTTAGCTCATAATGAAGGGATTCACAGTATTGTTCTAAGCAGGCCGAACCTGTCGTTTCGCCATTTCTGACTTGACGTTCGAATACCACAAGGCGGTGCATATCTTCAACATCTAACTTGACCTTCTTTTTCTTCTGATAGCTGTTGTGAAATTCACCAATCCACTTATTCCGCTTATTATAAATCACAATCTTTGGCAGATCGCGTTCATGGCATCGGTAAGCGACATAAGTAATGGTTAGTTTATCAGATTCCTTGAGATTTTGTACCACATCTTCCTCATTTGTTGCTGTAAAAGCACCATTGAGAAAAAAAACAACTAGGAGTAATGGAAGAACACCTTTCATGTATAATCTAAAATCAAATGACGAATTATTCAGGCGAAAATAGATCGCAAAAGTAAGGCAATTCTAGCTAAATGGAGGTCAAAACGCCTCTAAAAGTATATTATTCTTAGACTAGTTTATCTGTTAAGAACCAATGAGGAACTTAAAGCCTAGTAGAACAGGCTATAAAATAGGGTTTTATGTGCCTGTGGCAGACGTTTGCTACCGCAATGACTACAAAAGATTAAGTGCAATCGGTTTATAGTCGATTTCCTCTAAGTCAAATATAGCTGCCGTCAGTTGTGTAAATAGATCTTGAGTACAAGTAGGATCGGCCTTAGACCAGATTCTATTTCCATTAATATCGAACTGATAGTAGACGGTTTCAGCAAAAGATCTGTCACACTCTTTCTCGGCGTTTTCTTCATTATACAGCGCTTGCTCAAAAGCAACAAGGCGATGCATATCTTCAACCGTTAATTTTACCTTTTTAGGAAAAGAACGTTGGCCATCAAAAGTGCCAATCCAAAAATCATCTTTCTTATAAATATGGATAGAAGGCATCTGCTGAATATAGCTACTTGCCTCCGAATATTTAATGGTCAGTCGATCTTCGTCTTTTAAATTAAGAATAATGTCTTTTTTTTCAAGTGGGGTAAACGAAGCCACCGAAACAAGAATAAAAATAAAAGCAAAAAGATTTTTCATGGGTCAAAAGTTTTGGAGTTATTTCAGTCATCTCTTACAAGATAAGCATTTCAGGACTTTTTTACTAGTTTTTCCTGTCACTTAAAATGATTTTTTATTACCAAATATTTGAAATATTGAAGTAATGGAGCCTAGTGTTGACGCTAAAAACGGCTTTCTAGAACTGAACTTGTCCTTATACAAATAGCGTACCTGTCCTTATTGGATAAGGAACAGCTTTTTTTATGTTCAATAGGGAATACAGCAAGTAAACGGGAAAGTATTTGCTGGTGTTGTTTTGAAAATAGCAGTTAAGTTTCCTTTAACGTTTAGCCCAGAGTCCTCGTAAGGAACAAAGCCAAAACACCATGAAAGCTGTGTTTGCTGAAATTATTTAACCTAGGTAATTCACTAACTTTCACAGTAGACAATTATTCAGGCTAGGCCCTTTTTATAAATTCAATTCGCTGTTATCCTGAGACAGCATCGCCATTTCGCATTTCTTCTTTTAATTTTTTGATAGTAAACCAAAAGGTAGTCCCTTCCCCAAGGGTAGAATCAAGTTTAATATTACCTTGGTGCTTATCAATGATTCTTTTGCAAGTCGCTAAGCCAATTCCAGAACCCTTTTGTTTTTTACCAATTACTCCTTTTGTGAAAATATTAAACACTTTATCTTGCTCATCTTCAGGAATTCCAAGGCCATTATCTCGGACATAAAATTCCCAATAATCTTCTGCCTCCCTACAACCAATCCAAATCTCAGGTTGCTGTTCTTGCCTAAATTTCAAGGCATTTTCTACTAAATTTTGAAATAACTGCACGAGTAGTACTTCTTTACCGTAGACGACCGGCATTCGATCATAGTTTATTTTACAATTAGTTTGCTCAATGAACAAGGACAAATTCATGATAACCTTTTCCAAGATTTCATTTAAATCAACCATTTGCGAGTGAACATCGTTATTCAATCGAGAATAGCTCAATAAATCTTTTATCATTCCATCCAATCGTTTTCCTCCATCAAGCGCAAAATGAAGAAATTCCATTCCCTCAGGATCCAAATCATCAGAATACCTCCGTTTGATCAAGCCTAAATAACTCGTAATCATGCGTAAGGGCTCACGGAAATCATGCGAAATGGTATAAGCGAAATTTTGGAGTTCAGTATTTGAGTTGCTTAGTTTTTTGATTACACGTTCGAGTTCTTTAGTGCGGATAAGGACTTGTTTTTCCAATTCTTGCTTGTAGATTTCCAGTTTCTCCATAGATATGGCTTGCAACAGCTTTATAGCTGTCAAGGACGAAATTGCTGAAAGAATCTCCAAGTGATTTTCGGAGTAAAAGTTTTTTTCGGGATGTTCACTATCTATAACTCCAAGAATTTCCCCCTCCGTCATGATTGGAACGGCTAGCTCAGAAAGCCTAAACTCATCATCTAAAATATAGCGATTATCAACTGAAGTATCTTTTATGAGTTCGGGAATTCCTGTAGCTCCGACAGTCCCTACGATGCCATCACCTTTCTTTATTTTTATCGGATTTTTGATATCAAAATCATAAGGGTTTTTAGGGCCATGAGCTGCTCGTTGGATCAAATATTCTTTTTTCTCGTCAAAAAGATAAATTACACAATCCTCCAACTCTAACTCTGAAATTACGTTTTTAGCTACATCCCAAACGATTTCCTCTACGGTAAGGTTTTTTAGCAGAATTATTGAAAAATTATAAACAACTTTAAAATATCTTTCATGATGAATGGCTCCCAATTGCATTCTTGCTTCCTGCAATGCCTTATTTATATCCTTTTTGCTGAAGTTGGAGTTGTTCATAGTAATTGATACGAAAAGCATCAAATTTTGTTGTTAGTTGTTATAAGATAGTGCTTATTGGTATTTATTTGATTTTGCTTTATTGCTCTTTAGTACTGATTTTTAGTACTTAATGTAGCTCTTGTCGAGTTAATTTACATTGAAAAAAGAGTGCAACTCAGAGGTCTGTAGTCGATTATAGAAGCTTTCTGGACATTGAGTCTACTATTGTTAAGAAATGGCGTATTCATTTGTAATTTGTTGTTCTACTATAATATGGTTATTATTGGATGGTTTAGATGAACTTACATTTATGAAACTTACCTCACTGCATATTATTTTTTTCTGGTGTTTTTGTTTGCTTTGTTTTTCCCTTTCGGCACAAAGTAAGCTGAACAAGTATGCTAATGGATTTCAGACTAGAGCAATACCGCTCAAATCGGGAATGCTTACGCCAGATGAAAATATCCATGAGTTCATTCAACATCCATTTACGATTTCTACTGATTTAGTTTTAGGAAATTATTATTTGCTTCTTCAATTTAAGCAGCTTCCTACAAGTAGAGAACGAAAGACCATTGCTCAGTCGGGGATTCAGTTGTTAGAATACCTTGGAAGTCAAACCTATATAGCATCTCTTCCTTATCGTTTTGATCTGCCCATACTTGCAGCTCTAGGGGTATGTTGCGTCTCTCCTTTGAACATAGAAATGAAATTAGCGCCCAATTTACGAGATGCGGGGAGCCTAGCTAAAAAACATTCTCTAAATGAAAAACGCATTCTAGTAAATTATCATAATAATCTAAGGAAGGAATTCGTTTTGCATGAATTAGAACAGCTTGGTTATGAAGTTCTTAGTTCTAGATCTGATGCAACTTGGGTAACGATTATTGTTAACTCTGATGAGCTAGAGGTTGTTGCAAGGCTTCCTTTTGTGCAATACTTAGAATTGGCTCCTACGCCTCCCAAACCAGAGAGTAAAAAAGGACAAAACCTCCACCGAGCCAATACGCTATATGCCAATGGACTAAACAATAGTAAGTACAATGGAAACGGCGTACAAATAGCGATTGGAGATGATGGGATTGTAGGGAGTCATATTGATTTTAAGGGAAGACTAGAACAAAGCGCTACTAATTTTGATGGGGGGGAGCATGGGGATATGGTGGCCGGCATACTCCTAGGAGCAGGAAATTTAAATCCTAGCGCTCAAGGTATGGGCTATGGAGCCGATCTTTATGTTCTAGATAATTGGGAAGCGGTTTATCAAGCTCAAGACTTACACAACGATTATGATGTCATTCTTACAAGTACTTCTTATGCTGATGGTTGCAATGCTGGTTATACCTCTTTTACCCAACTAGCGGACAAGCAAACCCGCCAAACGCCTACCTTATTGCACATTTTTTCTGCTGGTAATCGGGGGTATGATGATTGTGGGTATGGCGCTGGAAGTGGCTGGGGAAATATTACAGGAGGGGTAAAACTTGGTAAAAATGTATTGGCTATTGGTAACGTCAATGAAGAGGACGAACTTTATTTTACCAGTAGCAGAGGGCCTTCAACGGATGGGCGCATCAAGCCGGACTTAGTAGCTATGGGGGAAAATCATCTTTCGACGGCTTCGGCTAATGGCTATCAAATAGGCAATGGTACTTCTGCTGCTGCGCCTACTGTAGCGGGGATCGCAGCACAACTGTATCAGGCATATCGAGAATGGACTGGCGGGTATAATCCTCAAGCAGCATTAGTTAAAGCTTGCTTGCTGAATACGGCGGAAGATCTTGGGCATCCTGGCCCCGATTTTAAGCATGGATGGGGGCGTGTCAATGCCTTTAGAGCCGTTAAAGTCCTAGAAGAGAACCGTTTCATTCGTGAAGTTATCGACCAAGGAGATACGCAAAACCATGCTCTTGCGATTCCGCCCAATGTCCAAGCACTTCGTGTAATGCTCTACTGGACAGATTTTGAAGGAGCTGTTAACTCTAATAGCTTGTTAGTGAATGATTTAGGTTTAAAGTTGACTTCACCTACAGGCGATACTCATTTGCCCTTGGTACTTGATGGTTCTCCTGATCCGATAAGCTTAGATAGCCCCGCACTTCCGGGGATTGATACGTTAAACAATGTAGAACAAGTCGTTATAGAAAATCCCTTAGCAGGAAATTATTCCATAGAAGTAGCTGGATCGGCTATCGCAATGGGGCCGCAAACTTACTACTTGGTATACGAGTTCTTCTTTGATGAAATCGTCGTCACCTATCCCTCTAAAAATGCCGCTCTCCAGCCCAATGAAATGACAAAAATCCATTGGGATACTTATGGAAATCAAGGCACTTTCTTTCTAAGCTATTCGCTTGATGGGGGAATTACTCAAATCCCTTTGGATACGATAGCAGGTGATTTGAGGCAATATGATTGGTTTGTTCCCGATACAGTAACTAGTGAAGCCTTTATTTACATCAATCGAAATGGTACGCCTACGGGGCAAAATCAAACGGCCTTTTGTATAGTCGATCTTGTCGAGAATTTAGCTGTAGCTAAAACCTGCCCTGATTCCTTGTTCTTGGCATGGGATTCCGTTTTAGGAGCCTCTGCTTATCAGGTGTTTAGACTAGGAGATTACTATATGGATTCTGTAGGAATTACGAACCAAACGACCTTCGCCTTCGCGGGGCTGTATCCTCCAAATGAAAATTGGTTTTCTGTTGCGCCTATTTTAGCTAACGGGCTGGTCGGCCAACGATGTTTAGCCATTCCTTCTACAGGAGGTTTAGTCAATTGTTCGCTAGAAAACGATGTCCGTGTAGAAGAAGTTCTATCGCCTGAACCTCAAAGCTATGCGGATTGTTTTAACTATGATTTTCCAGTTTCTATTTTATTAAGGAATGAAGGGCTTAATACGCAAACCGCTATTCCCGTTTTCTATCAAGTAGATAGCCAGCCTATTGTTAGCGAGTTGTTTACAGGTACACTTCTTCCTAGCAGTTCCGCTATACACACCTTTGCCGCTTCTATAAATATTTCGGGAAATGGAGGGATTAACTTAAAAGTTTGGACTGGCCTCCCGAATGATGAAGCGATGTTTAATGATACGCTATTCCTTCCTTTGGAAGTCGAAACTACACCATTATATACGTTACCTTATAGCCACAACTTTCAAGTACAGAAAGATTGCGGCCGAGAAGCTAATTGTTCCTTAGAAGAATGCGCATTATTGGAGGGGTGGAAGAATCAACCGAATGGCTTAGTGGATGAAATTGATTGGCGAGTGACTAGAGGACCTACCCCCTCAGGTGATACAGGCCCTGCATTGGCACATAGTCCACCTTCTTTACAAGGGAAGTATTTGTATTTAGAACCTTCTAGCGGTTGTGTTGCCCAAGCAGCTGAGATGACTTCTCCTTGCTTCGATCTCAGCAGTGTCCTAGCGCCAGAATTGAGCTTTTGGTATCATCTTTATGGAAATAATATGGGTGAACTCCACCTTGATGTTTTTGATGGAAATAGCTGGTTTTTAGATGTAATGCCTATGCTTTCCGGGAATTTGGGCAATACTTGGCAACAAGCACTCCTTGATCTCTCTTCGTTTTCAGGCCAAACCATTCAACTACGTTTTCGTGGGATAACAGGCAATGGTTACGCCAGTGATCTTGCCATTGATGATGTCGTTATTTATGATAAAATGGCCGCTCCCGTTCCTGCTTTTCTAGCTGCGACGGAAGAGACTTGCCCAGGCGTAGCCGTTCCCTTTACGGATTTAAGTCAAAACGCCCCAACTACTTGGCTTTGGGCGTTTATGCCAAATACTGTTTCCTTTGCCAATGGAACAACAGAAAGCGACGCCAACCCTCAAGTTATTTTTAATAATCTAGGGACTTATGAAGTTTCTTTAACAGCTTCCAATTCAAATGGTTGGGCTACGCTGGTAAGAACTGATTTTATAAGGGTAACGGAAGGTGTTTCCTTAAATGTTCAAGAAGATTTTGAAGATTTTGTGTTTCCCCCACTAGGCTGGAGCGTTCACAATCCAGATGTTCAACTCACATGGCAGAGTGGAATTGTTTTAGGAAGCAACGGAAATGCGTCGAGTGTTGCTTTTATGAATAACTATGCTTACAATGAAATCCAGCAAGAAGATGCCTTAACGACCTTAAAAATAGACCTTTCGAATACAATTGCCCCTAAAGCCGCTTTTGATATTGCCTATGTTCGATATAGTGCTTCCTTCTACGATGCACTGCGTATAGAAGTATCTAAAGATTGTGGACTAACATTTCCAGATACGATTTACCTTAAAGAGAATCAAGTACTTGCTACAGCAGCGGATAATCAGCAAAGTTGGGTACCTACAGCGGAGGAATGGCGTAGAGATACCATAGATTTAGCAGCTTATCAAGGAGAAACGATTAGCTTGAGGTTCATCAATAGAACAGGGAATGGCAATAATTTATTTTTAGATAATTTTCTTGTTTTTGAAGAACTGTTGCAAGGAAATTCCAATGCTCCACTAGAAGAAAAGCTGCTTTCCCTGTACCCAAATCCCAATTCAGGGATATTTTGGGTCGAAATCCTACCTCCTCTATCCTTCCATTCTCTCTCCTTGGTTAATCTACAAGGAACAAGCATTTGGGAAACTACATTTATTATACCAAAACAATGTCATCAGGTTAACTTAAACCGATTGCCATCAGGCATTTACTTCTTAAAAGTTAACCTAGGTAATGATTTTGCACTAAAGCGGATTCTTCGAATATAGTAAGAATATTCGACATATTAGTTTTTGAGAAAAACGTAGCTTTTCCATGCTGTAAAGAAGGACAATTAAATTTAGTGACACTTTGATATCAAACTTACCCTTTATTAAAAAAATGATAGATATTTGCAAAAAAGTACTCGACGCATTAGGATATGTATATTAGGAGGCATGAAAAACTAAAAAAATAGCTATTTCAGTAAAAAAATAGCTTGACAAACAATTTTTTGAGTAAATAATACTTACATTTAGGGGGTAAAAAGCGATACATATTCCGCCATAATTTTTTGAGCGATATTTGTGACACGCTTTTTTTGTTATCAATGCACCCCATATTGATAACTCCCCCGCAACAATATAACGTTATTTGTTGCATACACCTTACCCCACCCTTAAAACATATGCTCATCCAAGTATTTGCTGTTTAGCATCTTGGTAAATTTTTTACTCTTTTAAATAATTACCGTAAAAGTTCCCTCTATGAAAAATTTCATACTACCCTTTGTTTTTTTGTTGCTAGCTATTCCTAGCTTTATGGCTGCCCAAGCTGATGACTGTGTGAAAGGCGAAATTGCCTTTACTACACTTCCTGCTCCAGCAGGAGAACTTTTATTTGAAGTTTACTTAAAACAAGCAGATGTTAGTCCTTGTGGTGCTATTTATTTAGGATTCCCTGACATTAACTTCAACTATAATGAAGCGAACTTTACAAATCCAACCCTTACTGTTGAAGATTCTATTGTAACGGTTCCTACTCCAGTCGGAAATTTTGATTTCAACGTCGGGTATTGTTCTTTTGTACCTCAGGATCAAGTTAATGGTTCGCCGCTTACTGTTCAGGACGCCTACAACAATAGCTGTTCACCATCAGTACTAAATGGTCAATTCCTTTTAAATTATAATGTTCTTCCTCCTAATACTACAGCTGATGCAGAGCAAAAACTAGCCTACGTTACTACAAACCTTGTACGTGTAGGTCGTTATCGAGTTACGGGATATAATGGTGGAGATTCAGGATTGGAATTAGCTTTACCTGCTATTTCTGGTAAAAAAGCGGCTTTTGACTCTCAGGCTTTTACTTTTGATCCAGCAACTGTTTTCAGCTATCGTGTAGAACTAAGTGAAATTCCTTTACCTGTGACAGTCAGCAATTTCGAAGCTACTCCTGTAGATGAAAAAGATGCTCTTGTTACTTGGAGTACTTCTTCTGAAGTTGGTGTTCAACACTTCGAACTACTACGCAGTAGAGATACTGAGGAGTGGGCGGTAGTAACTGAGCTTAACGCAAGAGGTGGTGAAAACACAGCAACTTCTTATGACTATATGGATCTTGATGTACACCGCATTGGTGTTGGTAAAGAAGTTGTTTACTACCAATTAAAAGCAGTAGATTACGACGGTACGTATACACTTTCTGACATCAAAGCTGTTACATTTGGTGCTCGTGAGACAAACAATGTTTCTGTACATCCAAATCCAGCCTTCAGCCAATTCACTATCAAGTTTACAGAAGATACTGATGTAGATGGATTGACTTATGAAATCCTTAATGTTCATGGCCAGTCTGTAAAAGAAGACCTTATTCAAAGTCTTAATACTCAAGTTGATGTTGACTTAGCAGCAGGTGTTTATTTCGTAAGATTTAAGCAAAATAACGAATATATCTTCTCTACACAAAAATTAATGATCGACCGCCCTTAATTAAGGCCAATCAATACTTTGTGTATAAAAATATAAACAGGCTTGTAAGTAAAATCTTACAAGCCTGTTTAGCCTCTGATCTGAAGAAGGCCATAGCTTTCGAAGCTCGATAGCAAAGATTTTCACCCCTTAGGTGCGTTAGCAAGCATCAAAAAACTCGACGTGGTACGTTTGAGGCGGCTGCTTTGTGGGACGTCAAAAATCTTCTATGTACCTATGCGTCTATGTAAATCAAATAGTTAGCTCGGTTTAGGCTTGTGCGCTTTACGCTGTGAGAGCCTATGTGAAAAGGTCTCAAGACCTTCTTATGTCCCCTATGTGCCCTTTTACGCTAATGCTGTCAAAATCTATGTGTCTATTGTGTGCTATGTGGCAATATTTACGTTGTTTACGCAACTGCCTTTGTGTTCTATGTGGCTATTTTTTACACTAATCAGCTAATGGCGCAGCCGTCTAAAAAGGCTTCCAAACTTCATCATAGCGCCCAAGTCACTCACCTGCAATTTACCCGACATCAAGGCTTGTTCTGGCGGCATTTTTCCAAGTTCTACCTGCTCATAGACACTATCTTCCACCGTAGTCAAGCATTTGGGCTCGCCAACAAGTCCTTTCTTTATGGAACAAGCACCATTTTCGATACAAACAGAGAATTGACCTCCATTATCTCCTTGGATATCAAAGTGAAAAGTACCAGAAAAATCCTTTGCTTTTTCCACTCTAAACCGTTCCCCTAGCGCTAGGATAATCGCTTTAGCGGTCGTTGGCTTAGGAGATTCATTTTCTTCCCCCTCCGTAAAAGCAGAATCGTACGCTTTATCATCAATCACCATTTTAGCGATGATTTCACGCATGATTTCACTAGTACCGCCGCCTATCGTACCAATGCGGCTATCTCGGAACATTCGCGCAATTTTGTACTCTTCCATATAGCCATAACCACCAAAAAATTGCAAGCATTGGTACATCGTTTTGTCCGACAATTCAGAAGCCAACAGTTTTGCCATAGAGCATTCCTTCACGACATAATGCCCGTCAGCATGCATTCGACAGCAATGATAAATGAAATATCGAAGCGATTCAATTTCCGCAGACAAGTCTGCTACGCGGTGGCGAAGGACTTGAAATTTATTGATAGGGCGCCCAAAAGCTCTACGCTGCGCCATATACTCTAAGGAATAATTCAAGGCATGCTGACAGCCAGAAATGGCCATCAAAGCCCCTGCTAAACGCTCCAATTGTAGCCCCCCCATCAAGTAGTAAAAACCTTTGCCTTCTTCTCCTATCAGGTTCTCTACAGGCACTTTTACCTCATCAAAATTCAACTCCGCCGTATCCGAAGCGTGCCACCCCAGTTTTTTCAACTTTCGGGCAGAAACGCCTTCTGCTTGACGATCAATGACCAACAAACTTACGCCATTCACGCCTTGAGAAGGATCGGTTTTGACGACCGTTACTAGAAAATCGCCATAAACGCCATTGGTAATAAACGTCTTAGCTCCATTCACAATATAATGATCACCTTGGCGTATCGCCTTGGTTTGAATATTCGCTACATCAGATCCAGCGCCTGGTTCGGTGATGGCAATAGAGCAAAGCCATTCTCCCGAAATAGCTTTTGTCAGGTATTTCTCTTTCAAAAACTCGCTTCCTGCCTTGAAGATATAAGGAGAAGCCATGAACTGCTGCACTGTAGGAGTAATGGTAAAACCACCAGAAAAACACTGCGCGACTTCCTCTAGAAAAATAACGGAAAAGAAAAAATCCGCATCCATTCCACCGTACTTCTCGGGGTAATTCAGTCCCAAGTAGCCCATATCTCCAAACTTCTTCCACAACTCCTTGGGAATACGTCGTTCTTCTTCCCATTTATCGATATTCGGTTTCACTTCCTTATCCAAAAAAGCTCGGAGGCCTTCCCGAAAAATTTGATGTTCCTCATTGAAATAATAACTACTCATGTTTGTATTGAATTGACTATTGAAAAGAAATAAATTTGGTTTGTGAAATATTTGATTATCAGGCCTTAATCGCTGTTCGGTAGACGTTTCGCCCTTTCTCCGTCAAGTAGGGACCGATAAGATTCCAAATGGTGTCCCTTGCTTGCCGCCCATCTTGTACTATTCCCCTTACCTTTTGTTGAGGGAGCCAAAACACCATCATCATCCAAATCGTATGAGCCAGTTTATCGTAAGCTTGTGGAATGCGTTCTGGAAATAAATTTCCTGTCCCTACATTATAATCAATCATGGCTTTTATACTTTCTAGAAAACGTTGGGTTTGTGCTTGATACGTTTTGGCCAAATCGGGGTAAGCTCGGGTGAGTTCTAGGATATCGACATAGAAAAAGGAATAACGAACTTGAAATTCAAAAAAGGGAAGTACCTGCTCATTGATGTTCTTAAAGTTGGGAATAATTTGCACAGCCCCCAGCATCCCATTCAACTCTTGAGCCATACGTTGGTAGGCTGCTTGAAGAATAGCGCCTTTGTTCTTATAATGATAGGATAAATTCCCCGTGCTGATGCTCACCTCCTTCGCAATATCTCGCAAAGTGACATTAACAAATCCATTTTCATTGAATAATTTAATGGAGCCCAGCACAATTTTATCTTTCGTAGATTTCACAAGTCTAAAATTAGGACAAAAAACCTAATTTTTCAAAATTATTAGGACAGAAAGACTAACTTTTTTGATAAAGGATGGGGCTTATCCCTGGTACTACCCACGAATTTAGGGGGGTAGGAGGATTCACCCCCAACCCCTCTCTCCGAAAACAAGAAAAAAATAAAGGCTAATCGCTTTATTCTTTTTCTTGCTTCCGCAAAGAGGGGAGCAGAACACTTGCCTGATATTTGAGGTTTTCTTCTGAAACAAAGAATCATTCATAGAAAGAAGAGAACAAAACGATAAAATTCTCCATAGACTATGCTCCATCTTCCATTTAAAACCCTATTTTTAAATTTATTGATTACTAGTAAATAGAATACGATGAACGGGTTTCGATTAGTTTTCGTTATAGCTTTTCTGATTTATGGATGGTTAGCAAATGCACAAGACCCTAAACAATGGACTTCGGCAGAGATACAACATGCTATCAAGAAATTGAAGGTACTAGGAAGCGCCCTCTATCTTGCAGCGCATCCAGATGATGAAAATACAAGAATGATTACTTGGTTGGCTAACGATAAGATGGTGCATACTGCTTATCTTTCGCTTACGCGTGGAGATGGCGGACAAAACCTAATTGGGCCAGAAATTCGGGAATTGCTAGGAGTGATTCGTACACAAGAGTTGTTGAAGGCGAGAGAAGTCGATGGTGGCCATCAATTTTTCTCTAGGGCAAACGACTTTGGTTTTTCAAAGAATGCTGAGGAAACCTTGACGATTTGGGACAAGGAAAAAGTCCTAGCAGACGTGGTTTGGACTATTCGCAAAATGCAACCTGATATCATTATTAATCGCTTTCCACATGTACCAGCGCCTACACACGGTCACCATACGGCTTCTGCCCAACTTTCCTATGAAGCATTCGACGCAGCCGCAGACCCAAAGCGTTTCCCTGAGCAATTGAAGTATGTAAAAATTTGGCAACCAACGCGTTTGGTTTTCAATACTTCTTATTGGTTTTACGGCAGTCAAGAAGCTTTTGAAGCTGCGGATAAAAGCGATATGCTAGGGGTTGATGTCGGAACCTATTATCCTTTACTAGGAAAATCGAATAATGAAATAGCTGGAGAGAGCCGCAGCCAACACCAGTGTCAGGGAATGGGAACCGCGCAAGAACGGGGTTCCAAAATGGAATATTTCGAACACCTGAAAGGAAGCGAAGCGAAGAACGATTTATTTGAAGGAATACCCACTTCTTGGGCAAGATTGAAAGGAGGTAAAAAGATTCAGAATCTAGTAGAAACTATTGATAATCAATTTGAATTTGAAAATCCCGCTGCTAGCATATCAGCACTTTTAGAATTGCGTAAAGCCATGAATACTCTAGAGGAAAGTGTTTGGAAAACTAGGAAATTAGCTGAGGTGGAAGCCTTGATCGAACAGTGTCTTGGCTTATATTTGGAAGTCGTCGCGGAAGATTTTTCAACAACAGCAGAAGAACCTATAAAGTTGAAAGTAGAAGCTTTAAATCGTTCTTCAATTTCTATCAAATTGAAGGAGATACAGTTGATGAATCATATGCTAAAATCGACAGGACCTTTTGTCCCTGCGGTAGAATTGAAGCAAAATCAGCCTTATGTTGAAGAATTAGAAGGCTATTATTCCGAAATGCCTTACGCTCGGCCTTATTGGTTAGAATCAGCAGGAACTGTGGGGATGTATGAGGTAGCAGAACAGGAACTCATCGGTTTGCCTGAAAATCCTGAGGAGCTTGAAGCCGTTTTTTTACTAGAAATCGCTGGTGAGCATTTTGAATATCGAAAGCCTATTGTATTCAAGGAGATTGATCCTGTCAAGGGAGAAGTATATCGTCCTTTTGAGATTTCGCCCGATTTATTCGTCAATTTATCGGATAAAGTACTTGTTTTTGCCAACGATAAGGCTAAATGGTTAGATTTTAAGGTGAAATCTGGAGTAGATGGGATGAAAGGAAATTTTGAAGTTAGGCTGCCTAAGGGTTGGGAGACCGTGCCTTCTTCCTTACCTATCGATTTGAAAAAGAAGGGCGATGAACAAGCTTTATCTTTTGAAATTTTCCCCCCTAAAAACGCGTCATCAGCAGAGTTGAGCTTCTCATTTGAAGGAAAATTAGTACAAGAAGAATTTGAATTGGACTACGATCATATTCCTACACAATTGTTGTTTTTGGATGCGAAGGTCAACGTCGTAAGGCTTGACATACAGCCTGCTAAACGGAAAATCGCTTATTACATGGGGGCAGGAGATGTGATGCCGGCGAGTCTTCGTCAAATGGGATTTGAGGTAAGTTTACTAGGGGAAAAAGATATGAATGCAGCGCATTTGGCTTCCTTTGATGTTATCATTATGGGCATTCGAGCCTTTAATACGCAACCACGCTTGCGCCATCATCAAGATCTATTGATGAATTTTGTAAAAACAGGCGGTACGATGATAGTCCAGTACAATACAAGTCACCGTTTAATTACAGAAGATTTAGCACCTTATCCACTAAAACTTTCCCGTGATCGGGTGACGGATGAAACGGCTGAGGTGACTATTTTACAAAAAGATCATCCTGTGCTTAATTTCCCAAACAAAATCTCCTCCGCAGATTTTGAAGGATGGGTACAAGAGCGTGGACTTTATTTTCCCAACGAATGGGATTCTAATTTCCAAGCGCTTCTTTCTATGCATGACAGGGGCGAAACTCCCAAAAAAGGCAGTTTACTAGTAGCAGATTATGGCGAAGGGCATTATATCTATACAGGAATTTCTTGGTTTAGACAGTTGCCTGCTGGAGTTCCTGGGGCTTATCGCCTCTTTGCTAATCTGGTAGCTTATTGATTTGGATGGAGGATTTTACACAAACGCCCAGTCTCCATGTTCAATTTCCACAAATTTCTCCACAAGTAATCCGAACGGCCTTCTTCAAATCGCTAGGGGCTAGGCCGACAAGGATTCCTCTTACGCCTGCATTGACGTAGAAAAAATCTAAATCTTCTAGGGAGAGATCCGCATAGGTTGGGAAGTTCTTCTTCATCCCTATTGGAGAACAACCTCCTCGGATATAACCTGTTATACCTTCGATTTCTTTGATGGGAAGGAGTTTGACTTTTTTATTTCCACTTAGCTTTGCTGCTGCTTTGAGGTTCAATTCTTTATCGCCTGGTACTAGGACGACGAAGGTACCGTTTTTGTCTCCTGAGAGCACTAGTGTCTTGAAAACCACCTCTACAGGAAGATTATTTTCCTTAGCTATTAGCTTGACATCCAGATTGTTAGGATCGTACTTGTATTCCACGAGTTTGTACTTGACTTTCTTTTTGTCGAGCAGACGGATAGCATTTGTTTTTTTCATTGGTTTAATATTTTTCTTCGCTGGCGCTTGAAAAGACGAATTGACAAAGGACAAAGGACAAAGGACGGCTACGCCATTAGTTATCCGCGATAGTTATCGGGAATTAGGAATGACGAATTACGAGTTGTCCGTTTTTGCGAGAATTGAGCGTGAATAACGTAAACTTCAATTTTCGAAAAATAATCAAAAAAATATTTTCAATATGCTGTAAGTCAATTTTTTTGTTTGTTATTTCGTGTTTAGAAAACAACAAAATGGCAGTACATAGTATAGATTTTTGATGACATGAGACTTCAACTTCGTTGGCATTTTTAACTTGATACGATACCAATCCTTCAATAGAAGTTGAAAAGTACATTTAAAAATTGAAAAATACAATTTATCCGCCTTGATCCTCTTTCCTGAATTTAAATCAGTGAATCGAGAAAAACACGGGGATCTTTTAGGGGACTTCCCTTCTTTTTTTCAAAAAATAGTCGTACTTCGTAGTCTAAAACAAAAGAGCGTTTGACAAACCAATTAAAACATAATACGAATTTTGGGCTGCTTTGGCTTGCACAAGTCATTTCTGGTATTGGAGATGTCCTGTATATGGTAGGGATTATGGTCAATGTCTATCAATATACAGGTTCCGCTTTACAAACGGCTATAGTCATGGTAGCCAATACCTTACCTGCTTTTCTTGTTGGGCCATTCGCTGGAGCTGTGGTAGACAAATACGATAGGAAGAAAGTGCTTATCGCAATGGATATTTTACGAATTTTTCTAGTCTTATTGCTCCTTTTATTTATCAGTGAAAATCATTTTAATCTCTTAGGATTGTATGCCGTCGTGGCCAGCCTTTCCGTTGCTGCGGCCTTCTATAATCCCGCAAAAATGGCGATTATTCCTTCCGTCGTTGAATCTAGCCACCTGACTCAGGCCAACAGCTTATTGATTGGGACCAATGTAGGCATTATGGCACTAGGCTATGGCCTAGGAGGTGTACTTACTTTATGGATTAATTTTGAGGCCTTTGTACTCATTAATGCTTTTACCTTTATTATTTCTGCTCTAGTGATTTACTTTATACAAATGCCCTATTTGAAAGTGGATAAAGGAGAGGAAAAATTGCGCATGTTTGCTTCCATAAAACAAGGATATAACGATTTACGAGCCGATAAAGTCGCTTATCCTCTTGTTGTTATGGAAATCCTAGAATATTTTCCCCACGGCATTTGGACATCAGCTATTCTACTTGTTTTTGTGGAAAAAGGCTTGAGTGGAAATGCTGATGATTGGGGCTTTGTGGCATCTACTTATTTTGGAGGAATGCTTGTTGGCGCTATTCTGGCCACTTTTATCAAAAATATCATCGCTGAACGAACGGGCCCTCTCATCATTATCAATGCTTTTATAACCAGTATTCTAACGCTTATCTTTAGTTGGAGTTCCACCGTCTTTATGGCTATTATCTTAGGCGTGGCTATGGGGCTACCGAATGCCTTACGCGATGTAGCGCAAGATACACTTTTACAAAGTACGGTTTCTCAAAAACTACTAGGCCGCGTCTACGCCTTTCGAACCATGTTTACCAGCATCATGTTTATGGCTTCAGGAATTACCTTTGCTTGGCTAGCAGACTTCGTGAATATACGGTACATCTACACCGCAGGAGCTTTTTTATACCTTTTGACGGCGATTTATGCGCTAGTGAATAAAGCGCTTCGCGAAAGTAGGATAAGGTAGTAAATTACGAGTGAGGAATTACGAATTATGAGTTAACCTTATGACGATTTTCCAGTCAAATTTTCGGTCCAAAATGTACAGAAAATTATGCCCAAGAGCTTAAATCGTATTAAAAAAGGGAGTTAGCCGCGAACAAAAAAGGCCTACCCAGCAAAGCTGAGTAGGCCACCAAAATACTTGTCAATTATCAATTTAACTTTTCTTATCAGGAGCTCTACCCCCAATAAGTTCGTCTTGTAATTGCTTGAGTTGATTCCATTCCCCTTTGGCCGCCAAATCGGCTTGTTGTGGCCAAGAACTAGGGTTATGTACATTGTATCGGTCGCCTGCTTTTTTCAAGATGGCTTTCAGTGTATCGACAGAAGCAGCGGCTAAATCAGACCAATTTGCAATTCCATCAGCTTTGAGCAATCCTTCAATCTTAGGGCCAATGCCTTCGATGATTTTTAGATCTTCTGCTCTAGGTCCTTTTTTCTTATTGGCCTTTTTAGCAAAAGCTTCAGGATTTTCCTGCTTTTGTTGGTGGAATTTAGCTGCTTGAGCCACCCAATTATCGCGTTTGATGCGGCCCGGGAAGAATTGAATAGCATCGGTAACAGTATCAATCAATTCATCATCGAATTGGCTGACTTGCTCGAAGGTATAAATACCCAATTTATTCAATTTTTCTTCGATAAAAGGCCCTACACCACTGATGATTTTGAGATCATCTTTATCCTCAGCAGATGCAGTCGCAATACGGGAACCCATAGAAGCTTTAAGCTTTTCAGCAGCTTCTTTAGAACGAGCTTCCTTCTCAGCTTTAGTTAATGGCTTCGCTTTCTTAGGTTTAGGAGCTGGGTTGTCGGCTTCCCTCTCCTTGTGGAAAAGTGTAATCCCCAATTTCTTTTCAAACTTGTCGATTTTAGCGATGCTTCCACCACCTTCATCAAGTTGTAAATCATGGAGTTCTTGCCATTTTTCAGCAGTGGCTAAACGAGCCTGCGCCACCCAAGCTTTCGTATCGGAAATACCAGGATTCAAGCCAGCTTCGGCAATCATGGTATCCAATTCTTCACTAGATTTTGCCGCTAATTCAGCATAAGTTTTAATGCCGTTCGTATTCAGCAGTTGCTCCATTTTTGGCCCAATGCCTTCTAGTACTTGCAGGTTTTGTGGAGGCGTCGCCATACCTCTTTGCATAGAATCAGTACTATTGCTCACCAAAAGGTGGGTAATCCCCATTTCTTCTGCAAATTTGTCGATTTTGGCACGATTTCCACCGCCATTGCCTAATTGAAATTCACGCAAAGTCCACCATTGGCCCTTAGAGGCCATAGCCGCTTGTTTTTGCCAATTCTCCAATTCTGCTCTGCTTGTACGATAACCAGCACGCTTAAGCATTTTCTTCAGCTTCTCAATATCGGCATTGGCTAAATCTTCGTAGGAATGGATTCCATTTTTATTCAGAATTTCTTCCATTTTAGTACCAATACCTTCTAAGGCTTGAAGTTTAGGATCGACGACGACAAAGCTACTTCCTGAATCTTCTTCGACTGCTGCTGTTTCTTCCACAACAACTTCGGGTTCAGGTTCAGCGAGTTGGTCGGCGATACCTAAGCGGTCAGCAAATTTATCCAATTTAGCGATGCTTCCACCGCCGTGGCCTAGTTGGAACGTGCGTAAGTCCGCCCATTGCCCATCGGTAGCCAATTTAGCCTGAGCTTGCCATGCAGCAAGTTCGTCAGCTTCCATTTGGTAGCCTTCGCGCTCAAAAATAGCTTGTAAGTCCGCATTAGCAAGAGCCTCAAAGGTATAAACGCCGTTTTTATTCAGCAGTTCTTCCATTTTTGGCCCAATGCCTTCTAGGGCTTGCAGTGAATCAGGCGTACCCGTGAATACTGGGATTTCAACCTTTTCCTCTGTAGCATCCATTCGAGCCCCCGTAAGCGGAAGGACTTCATCCTCGGTGGATGTCTCTTCCTGCTTAGCAGCTTCCGCCTCCGCATAAATGCCAGCAATGCCTAATTTCTTAGCATATTTGTCAATTTTTGCTCGACTACCGCCGCCATGTCCTAGCTGAAAAGCTCGCAAATCTAGCCATTTGCCTTCAGTAGCCATTTGAGCCTGTGTTTGCCATGCAGCCAATTCATCGGCTTCTAATTCGTAGCCTTCTTTAGCAAAAAGAGCTTGTAAGTTGGCATTAGCAAGAGCTTCGAAAGTATAAACGCCGTTTTTATTCAGCAATTCTTCCATTTTAGGGCCGATGCCTTCTAAGGCTTGAAGCTTATCAGGAGTACCTGTGAAGACTGGAATCTCTTCCACTTCTTCGGTAGTATCCATTCGCGTGCCCGCAAGCGGAAGAATCTCTTCAGCGTTTTCGACTTCTTCAGCTGCATCGACTTCAGTATCGACAGAAGTATCTTCTGCTTCTACTGGTTTTTCAGGAATAGTAATGCCTAATTCATCGGCATATTTTACCATTTTAGCCCGATTACCACCGCCACAAGTTAATTGGAAATCATAAAGATCATTCCAATCCCCATTGGCAGCCATACCGGCTTGCGCTTTCCAAATCCCAAAATCATTATCACTAGGTTTAAAACCTGCTGCCGCAAAAATACGACGTAATTCATCTTCGTCAGTAGCTTCTAATTTGGCATAAGTGTCGATGCCGTTACTAAAAAGTACTTCTTCCATCTTAGGGCCAATGCCCTCTATGATTTGTAGGTTGTCTGGATCTGCGGAAGTTGTGGTGTTCTCGCCTTCAGAAGAGACTTCCTGCTCTACTGAAGGCGTGTGGTCGCTATTGTCGTCCTCCTCTTCTGTTGAAAGAAGGCCTGCGATGCCCAATTCTGTAGCGAATTTATCGACTTTAGCGCTATTTCCACCGCCAAAACCAAGCTGGTAATTGCGTAGCTCGCCCCAGTTACCTGCTGCTGCCATACCTGCTTGGTGCTGCCATTCTTGAATATCATTGGCTTTGATGCCTTTATGTCCAGCATCATTAAAGAAATTGACGAGTTGGTCTACATCCATTTCCGCAAGGTGCGCATAATCTTCAATACCCCCATCTAAGAGAACAGCCTCTAACTTAGGGCCAATTCCTTCAATCACTTGTAAAAGAACTTTATTCGAACCGTCGCCGCTTCCAGCGATAATTCCTGTGCCTATTCCTACGCCTGCTCCTACATCTGCAATTCCAAGACCTGTACCAGTATTTTTAGCAGCTTCACAAGCTTCTAGTGCTGCTTTAGTACTTTCTAAACTAGCAGAAAGACTTTTGTTATCTTCCATCAACTGAGACAACTCTGCACTCATATCTGGAGAGATACCACCTTCAAGTTGAGATTTGAAGCCAAGGATTTCATTGTCCCGCTCTCCAAGAAGAGCCGTAGCTTTTTCAGTTTCCTCACGAGAAACCATTAAATCACCATATAATTGGCCTTTTTCATTTTCAAGCGATCTTACGCGAAGTGTACTAGCATCAAGGTCGCCATTTACACGCTCAAGCTCAGCTTCTAGCGCAGCATATTTTTCTTTAAGTTGGTTTAGTTCTACTTGTAGCGTATCCCGTTCTTGTGTCATAGCCGCTAAGCTAGCACGAAGTCCTTTGACCAAACGCCCCCATAAAAGGTAGCCTAATAAAAGTCCTAAAAGGAACGAAATGATTTGGAAAAGCCACATCCAAGCGGCATTTATTCCAAAATGCATAAAAAATTTATCCATGGTTGTTGGTTTTTAGTGTTCTTGAATTGATAGAGGTTGTAAAGTCTTTAATTCGTTGATTAAATAGATACCTCAAAAACATCTGATTACTGAATTTTAACGTTGACACGACGGTTGAGCTGTCTTTGCTCTTCCGTATCATTAGGGCCTGCAGGTTGACTTTCACCTTTAGAGGAAGAGGATACCTTATTGGCAGGCACGCCATCTGTCGTCAAAAATTTCTTGACAACGGCAGCTCTACTAGCACCTAGCTTCATATTTGCAGCATCCGAACCTATGTTGTCGGTATGCCCGATAACCTGAATTTTCTTGCCCTTATTGGCTTCGTCTTTCAAGTAGGCCGTTACTTGTTCTTTGTAACGTTTAAAAGGCTCGTCAGGATTAAAATCAGCTTTTCCAAAATCGAAGTAATAGACCATATCATCAAACGTTTGCTTCGCTGTAGCATATTCTATTTCTTCCTTACCTTCTTCTTTCGGAGCAGGGATAATAGCGTCAAAAGAGACAGGTTGATCTAAGGAAGCTCCAGCAGCAAGTTGGTTTCCTTTCAAGTCAAAGCGATCAGCGCTTATCCCCTTAGCAACGAGCAAATCACGAATAGCAGCAGCTCTAGACTCACCCATGTTATTGAATAAATCTTTGTTTTTCTCACCAGGTAGATAATTACCAGTAAGCCGCAGCTTGTAATCTGGATTCGCCTTCATATATGCGACTACTTCATCCAGAAATTTTTTGTTGTTATCGGAAAGATCAGGTTTACTCTCGTTTTCCTTGAAGGAAAACTGGTCAAACCCTTCTAGGGCCATTTTTCCGTTTTCATTTAGGCCCAAGAGAGGCGTTTCTACGACGGTTGGAGCAGGTTCACACTGATTTAGAAACTTACACACATAGGTGTAACTGCTAAACTGCGTCCATCCGAGAAACCCTACCAATACTAAAGGGATAGCTAATGCTCTCATGGATTAATTTTTTATTAGAAATTTTGATTGCTTACGTAATGAATAATTGCGAGCAAGAAAGTACATGAAAACTAATGAAACTTCATTAGAGCTTCATGGAGATTACTTTCAGGTCTCAATTTGGCATCAAAGGGACACCGTATACTATTTTAGGGGGTACAATAATAAGCTTCTAGGTAGGAAAATGAATTCCGACTTTCTACTCTAATATATAGGTTTCGACTAATTATTCATAGAATTGTCACCTGAATATTGTGCAATAGCTAAAAATTAATTGTGCGCTACATATATCTCTTAGATTTTCAAGTCGTCTAACATAAATATCACAAAATAAAAATTTCTAAACAAACAAACGTCCACTTTTTTTATCTAAACGGGTAAAATAAAGGGAAGATGGCTACGCCATTAGTTAAGAGTTAGGAGTTAAAAGTTAGGAGTTGTCCGTTT
>JAHDHB010000609.1:0-3110 GCA_020631545.1 Saprospiraceae bacterium
GAACTAGGAAAGTATTTGCCTGAACTGATTACAGACGATCCCATTGAGCACTATATTAATTTATTAGACGATTGTTATCAGCAAATTACAGCAAGCCTTAAAAAACTAGATTTCGAATCCTTCAAAAAACGTCAAGACCACTACGATCCTGAGACAGGGACGAATCTTGCTTGGGTGCTATACCATCTAGCAGAAGATGAGGTACACCATCGCGGTCAAATTACGCTTTTGCGTAAATTATATAGAAGGGAGATGGAAGGAGATGTGATGTAAGAAGTATGATGTAAGATTTATCCTTGGGGCTTTTTCCGTAACCCTTGATTTTAATCATGGGCATTCCTCATAAGATCCCCTGATTGAAATCAAGGGTTACGGAAAGGCCGCCCTGACATAAAAAACTCCTAATTCGTAATTCCTCACTCGTAATTATTTCTCCAGCCACATTTGGAAAGGATTTCCATCATTCCCGATGCCTTCCAAGCGGATTTTGGTAGCATTTTTTTCGGCATCATCCGTTTGATCCCCGAAAGCACAGACGAAGGACAAGCCATCGAATTCAAGCGTATACTTTTCCACCTTCACAAATCCCGAGTTCACCAACTCCCGTTTCAGTGTCCAAGCACCTTGGCCATTTTTGACAATTCCTCCCTTGTTGAAGCTATAGTTTAGATTAGTTTCACTAAAACCAAAAGTGCCTAGGTTACCAGTTTGATTCTGGCCATTTCCACCAGGCGTTTCCGTATAAATACGATTCACCGTCCAATTTCCTTTCAAGGAATCTTTCGCATTTTGAAGGTCATTTTCTCCACAAGCCATTAAAGAAAACAGCACAAGGATAGAACATAAATATTTCATAATTAAAGTTTTGTATTGTCTGGAGTCCATTTCAAATACCCTGCTCACCACACCGTTTTTAGCAATTAAAATTTAAATAAACCAGAAAAAGCCAGCAAGGTTATTTCCTAATATAAGCTTATTTGCAGAGAATTAAGCCATTTTACAAGCTAAATGTTTTTCGGGGCTTATTTTGCTTGTAAGTTGTTGTAGAAGTTTAATTTAAGTCTAGGTAGTGTTCTTTTATACGGGGAAATCTCTATAAATGCGTTTTTTCTCCTACTACTTAATGCCTATACTCGTGTCAAGTTAGAAATACGGAGTTTTCAAACTAACGACATTAAATTATTTACCCCAAGTCATCTAAATAAAACAAATGTTATCCGTTTCACGCCTATTGCACAAGGCTATTTTTGCATTTATCTTTGTTACATATCCGTTGAGATACGGAAACGAATCCTTATTTATTAACTATTTTTAAAACACAAAAAATCATGAGTAAGAACAAAAACAACGACCACAAAGCGAATCAGAACAACTCGAACAAAGGCACGAAAGGAACCAACAAAGCTTACGATAAGGTTCAAGGGAACCGAGGGAAGCAGTTGAATCCTAATCAGAAGAAGGAAGGGTAGGGTGGATAGGTGAGGGCTATTTAATATGGCTCTCACTTAAATTGTTAAAGTAAACATTTTATAAATAAAATCAATCGAAAATGACACCGGAAGAACAACTTAGCGTTTTAGTACAAGCAGGAGCAAAACTAATTCAATTAATTTCTTATGAAACGCAGCGTATTCAGGGGATAGTGTATGTAGTCGCTGAAGAAAATGAACGTAATTGGTATAGTTGGAATCGAGTCGAAGGATTAAAAAAATGGAATTGGGATACAAATGAAATGGAAGGAGAAAATGATGAGTTACGAAAAGCTGAAGATATACTAGGTTTTTTCACTAGAGATATGCCTGAAAACTCTATTCTTGTTTTAGAAGATTTTCATCATGATTTGAGAATACAAGAGCTTGGACAACAAGTTGTTAATACTATTCGTCGGTTGCGGAATATTGCAGGAAATAGCAGTGAACGAAAGACTTTAATAATGACTCAACCTTTCTTTGAAATACCCAAAGAGCTAGAGAAAGAGATCTATGTAATGGATTTGCCTTATCCTGAATTAGTTGATATACAAGCGATTTGTGAGAATGTTTGCCATCGATTCGAAATGGATGAAATTGAAGTCCTACAAGTGAAAGCCTGTGATAAGTTGATGAAATCCGCTTTGGGGTTGACAACTCCAGAGATTGAGCTTGCTTTTGCGAATGCTTATGTAAAGAACGAAAAATTAACAGAAGATGAGATCCCTGAAATCATTGCTTTTAAAGAAAATATCATCCGAAAGAGTGGCCATTTAGAATATTTTCATCCGAAAAATACGATGAAAGATGTAGGAGGCTTAGAGAATCTAGTAGATTGGACGCGACGTCGTTATAAAGCATTTGACGAAGGAGCTAAGGAATATCATTTAGATGTTCCAAAAGGAATTTTATTGCTCGGGATACCTGGTACAGGGAAAAGTCTGTTTGCAAAAGCTATAGCTAATCAATGGCAATTTCCCTTATTGCGTTTGGATATGGGGAAAATTTTTGGTGGAATTGTTGGCCAATCTGAACGTAACATTCGAGAAGCCTTGAAGATTGCTGAGGCGCTTGCTCCATCTATTTTGTGGATTGATGAAATAGAGAAAGGACTTTCAGGATCTGGTTCTTCTGGAGATACAGATGGTGGAACCTCGGCACGGGTGCTAGGTACTTTTTTGACTTGGATGCAAGAAAAGGAAAGCCCTGTGTTCGTGGTTGCCACTGCTAATAATCTGACACTCCCGCCTGAATTATTACGAAAAGGAAGAATTGATGAGATTTTCTTTGTGGATTTACCAGGACCTGAAAGTAGAAAGCAAATTTTTTCCATCCACCTCAATAAAAAAGGAAGAGATCCAGTTAATTTTGATTTGGAAAAACTAGCGGATGCTAGTAAAGGATATACGGGAGCGGAAATACAAGAAGCTGTAAAAGAAGGACTATTTCGAGCCTATGATGAAGAGCGAGAATTAAATACAGAAGATGTTCTATTAGCGATTAAAGAAACTTATCCACAGTCAAAAGTGATGGGAGAGCGTTTGGTGGAATTGCGAGAATGGGCGAAAGGGCGAACGGTTCCTGCTTCACAAGAACCCCCCGAAAAGCTGATATTATCTGCCGATGATAAGAAAAAACCGA
>JAHDHB010000609.1:3120-3670 GCA_020631545.1 Saprospiraceae bacterium
ATTCTGTCATCCTCTGCTCAATTAACTGACTCAAAGCCGAGATTACGTCAAGAAAATGCTAATCCATTTATTCCCAAGAAAAAATAACACCTATGTCTGCCCATTATTTTCACCAGTTAAGCAAAGCTTTTGGAGGGACTAAGCTGAAAAAAAATGTAGAAGAAGCGCTTTATCCCTTCGGTCGATACCTTAAAATTGCGAAGGAATCGATGGAGAAAAAAGAAATCAAGGTGCAATGGCAACCAGCGCCTGAAATTAAAGTAATTCTCCATCCTATACCTCAAGTTTATGAAATTTCTACTCAAATGCAAGTCAAAATTGGCTTGGAAAAGCATTGGTATCGAATAGACAATCTTGATTTTTATTCTATTGATCAATCTCAGCCTGTCGTTATACGAAAATACAAACGTTCTCCTATTACCTTAATGGATGAGGATATTAAGCAAATCAATGGGGTTGTTTATTTAAGACTACCTTATGAAGAAAAGGATTTAGGAATGCTCTTTTGGGATCACGAGCCTGGGGAGTCCTCACCTGCTTGGATTGCTGT
>JAHDHB010000610.1 GCA_020631545.1 Saprospiraceae bacterium
TCATTGCGTTGTTTTTTAACCACATAGCACACAGTAGAGACATAGTTTTTGACGAAAATAGCTAAAAGAACACATAGGAGACATAAGAAGGTCTTACGACCTTTCACATAGGCTCTCACAGCGCAAAACTGCACGAGCCTAAACCGAACCAACTCTTTGCTTTTAAATGAATTAGCTTACTTTATCGTTAAAAAATTTGCACAAAAAAACAAACTTCTACGACGAGATAGCATCTAAGAAGATATAAGCACAGTAATTAATTTTTTTATCAATTACACTATGAATCAACATTTGCTACAAAACCTAAAATTGCTGCTAGTATACTGTTTTTCCTTTGCTGGAATAAGTAGCCTTCAAGCCCAAGAACAATCCTTTATTTATCAAGGAATAGAGATTGAATTTGAGGCCGAACATCTTTCTAAAAACAAGAAAGCCAACCACTTCGAAGAAGGCGATGCCGTAACCTTAAAATTCAGCATCAAAGACACGCTTTCGAAACAGGGATTGTCAGGCGTATTTCCTGCTGCTTGGATGAGTCAAGATTATCTTATTGAAAACAGAAGCTGCAAACGCAAGATAGAAACCTTTTTGTCCAGCAGCATTCTAGATCAACCAGAGCTTGACCTCAATGTCTATTATGTCCTTACGATGAATGAGGATGCGAGTATCAACGTTGTCGATCCCCTTTTCGGTTATGGCGGTTCTAAATTACTGAATCGCATAGTTTTAAATAGCCCAGGAATGGATTGGGCCTTGACCGATAATCAAAATTACCTCTTCGTTAGTATGCCCAAAGCCAAGCAAGTCGCGGTCATCAAAACAACCACTTGGGAAGTCGTAAAAAATTTGGACATCCCGGGAATACCTGTACACACTGAATTCCAAGCAGATGAAGCCTACTTGTGGGTGACGTATGTCTCAGAAGAGGAAGAAAATGAAGAGAAAACAGGCGTCGTAGCGATCAATGTTCAAAACCAAAACATCGAAAAAGTAATTCCTACAGGAAATGGATGGCATGAAATCACCATTAGCGATGACAATCAATTCGTTTATATCACCAATGCTAAATCCAACAACGTCAGCGCAATAGACATACACTCACTTGCTGTGAAAAATCAGATTGCGGTAGCGGATAATCCTACTACGATCACATGGTCAAACCTAGCACAAGCGGCTTACGTCGGGCATAAATCCCTAGGAGAAATAACCGTTATCGATGGCGAAAAACAAGCCATATCCACAACCATCAATGTAGGAAAAGGCCTTGAGCAAGTAACTTTTGCCCCTGGCCACCGCTACGGTTTCGTCGTCAATCCTGCCAAGGACGAAGTTTCTATATTCGATGCATCTTCCAACCGAATCGTACAAGTCGCTGATGTAGATTCACAGCCCGACCAAGTAAATTTTTCAGACGGAATCGCTTATATACGCCACCGAAATAGCGAAAATATTCTAATGATAGCCTTACCGACCATTGGTCAAATGGGCGCTCCAGTACAGGTAGTTGATTTCCCTGGCGGACAAAATCCAGCAGGAAAAACGAATTACCCTAGCGTAGCATCAGGCATCGTACAAGCCGTTGGCGAAAGCGCTGTCCTTGTAGCCAACCCTTGGGATCAAACGGTTTATTTCTATATGGAAGGTTCGGCAGCGCCTATGGGAAGTTTTTCCAATTACAGTAGAGAACCAAGAGCCGTCATGGTCGTAGACCGCAGTTTGCAGGAGAAGGAAAAAGGTGTTTATCAAACAAGTGTACAACTACCCAAACCCGGCGTTTATGATGTTGCTTTTTTCATGAATACTCCACGAATTGTCCATTGTTTTCAATTAAAAATAGCCCCCAACCCTGCTTTACAAAGGAAAGAAGCTTTCGAGCAAATGGGCACACTTAAAATTGATTTTTTACCACAGGAAGAGCAAGCAACAAATTTAAACTCCACCGTCAAATTTCAAGTAAAAGACCGAAAAACAGGGGAATTACTAGGAGGTTTGGAAGATGTAAAAGTCATGGTCATGACGCCTTCCGCTACTTGGCATTCTAGGGATTGGGCTAAGGATTTGAACCATTCCGGCACGTAGTCCCTTGATTTTACCTTGCCAGAAGCAGGTTTGTACTTAGTTTTTGTCGAGTGCGAATCGAGGGATTTTCCTATGAATAAATCGCCCCAAATGATCCTTGAAAAAGAGTAGTACTTTTCCTTCTCTTTATATATCAACCTGTTTTTAAGTCATTTAAATTCAAAAACTAAACGCAAATTTTTAAATTTTCGATTAGTACAAACCATATTACTATGAGAATTCCACATCAACTAATTCACCTCCTTCTAATCGTATTCCTTTTCGGGACTAAAGTGCAAGCACAGCACGACCACAGCTCTTGTCATACCGCTGTGGGTGAAAAAACGAGCCATCATACCGCTCCCATCGAACTAGGAGACATGACGATTCCTGATGCCGAATTACTTAATCAATATGGAAAGAAGGTACGCTTGAGTGAATTAATCAAAGGAAAGGCAGTGGCCATGAATTTTGTTTTTACCACTTGTACCACCATTTGTCCGCCCATGGGCGCCAATTTCACCCATTTGAAGGGCATGTTTGCCGAGGAGGTCGCCCGTGGTGATTTGGCGATGATTTCCGTAAGCATAGATCCCGTGACGGATACACCTGAACGCTTGAAAAACTGGAGTGACAAATTTAAACCGGGGGAAGGATGGACCTTACTCACAGGAGAACAAGCCGACGTCAACGCCCTATTGAAGGGGTTAAATGTGTACACGCCTTTAATTGAAGAACATGCACCTATTATTTTGATGGGCCGACAAGGAGACGAGAATTGGATTCGCACCAATGGCCTCGCTGCTCCTGCGGAATTAAAAACGGCGTTAGAGACGTACTTAAAACCTACAGCGGAAACGGTAGGCAATGACGATTCGCCTGAATTGAATTACTTTACCAATGTTCCTTTAGTCAATCAATTTGGGGAAGAAATGAAATTGTATGAGGATTTGATGAAGGATAAAATCGTGGTCGTAGCGCCTTTTTTCTTACGTTGTCAAGCCAGTTGTCCTGTGATGAGTGCGATGATGAAGGATTTGCAAGACTATTTTGGGGAAAAGATTGGCAAGGAAATTCACTTGCTTTCGATCAGTGTTGATCCTACGCACGATACGCCTGAACGGGTAAAGGAGTACGCAACTTCTATGGAAGCTAAACGGGGTTGGTATTTATTGACGGGAGATAAGGCGAATGTGGACAAGGCCTTGTATAAGCTTGGTAATCACGTTAATGAACCCGATGATCATAAGAATGTGATCATGATCGGAAATGTGGCTACGCGCTTGTGGAAAAAGGCGAATGGGCTGGCTCCTTCTAAGGAAATAGCGGAGATTGTCGCTAGTGTTTTGCGCGACGAGGAATGAGAGGGTAGTTTAGAGTTGGGAGTTAGTAGTTAAGAGTTTTTTTACCGTTTTGGCTTGTTTTTACCATATAAGGCATTTAAGATACATGAGATTTCATATAAGACGGCTACCCCATTAGTTAAGAATTAGGAATGACGAAGTATCCGCGATAGCTATCGGGAGTTACCGTTTTGGTGTATTTTGAACCACATAAGTAATATAAGAGCATATAAGTTTTGGCGTAATAATTT
>JAHDHB010000037.1:0-12624 GCA_020631545.1 Saprospiraceae bacterium
CTCAGAGAAAACAAAGCTTAAAGAAACTGATGGGTAGAAGTAAGAATTATTTTCAGCAGGTAAAGTAGAAGACCAGTCGTTACGAGCAGTAACATCTAAATAAAGCATGCTACGGTATCCAACAGAAGCACTACCGAAAATAGAATTAACTATTCTTCCAGAAGAGTAATCTGTAGTAGCTAGTTCAGCACCAACAGAATTCGCTAGGTTGTAAAACCCAGGAATTTTTAGGCCATCTCTAGTACTAGCATAGTTGCGGTTGTAAGCATTGATACGCTTGTTCCCCCCAATAATAGTCGTTAAGCTAAAGTCTTCACCGAAGTTATTATTAGCTGTAGCCATAACTTCGTAGTTTGTTTCTTCCAGTCTACGAATATCTTCTAGGTATTGAGGAATATAAGGATCAGCTGAGAATACAGCCACTCTTTCTTCTCTTGTATCGGTATAAAATTCCTTCATGGCTTTACCACTAACGGTCAACCAGTCTGTTACTTTATAAGAAAGCCCTACATTTCCAAAGATTCTATCTCTGTTATCAGTAGAGTAGTTTTCATAACGATCCCAGTATGGGTTGTTCCAGTATAAACCATTTGGATTAGAAACACTACCTCTGTTCCAAGTTCTTTGCGTACCATCAGGATTTTTGTAGTTTTTCAAACGGTCAAAATCCAATTGTCTTTGATACCACTGCGTAAACATAGACATCGCACTAACACCATAACCAGTGATAGGACGACCATATCCGTTATTTTTAACGTAGTTTACACTTGTAGAAGCTGTAAATTTTTCAGTAAGGTTAGCAGAACCTGTAAAACTAACAGTATTTCTGTTAAGCTTAGAAGCTACTTGAGTTCCTTTTTGGTGGATATTGGTGTAAGAAAGACGGTATGCAGCCTTATCACTAGCCCCAGAAAGAGCGATGTTGTTATTTGTTGTAAATCCTGTTTCGAAAAACTGATCAACATCGTTAGGAGAAGCCTCCCAAGCTCTAGAACGGCCATAGTTGTCAGTATCCCAGCTATCCCAGCTATCCCAGCCACGATACATAAGAGGACCAGAACCAGCACCACCTAAACCACTTGTAAAATCATAACGATCTTGTCCATTAGAATAAGTAATGCCATCTAATGTATTCAAGTATGAGCTAGAAGTTTCAGCAAAAGCAGGTCCCCAACTACCATCATAGCTATAGTTAGGAATCAAATCAAATGATTGGTAAGAAGCCACAACGTTACCGTCAGAATCATACTCATCGTAAGGTACTTGATAGTGCCCTTCTGAACCAGCATAACCTAAAGGACGGATGTTTGTTGCTCCTGGTCCACCACCATACTCATTTTGGTAGTCAGGATACAAAAAGACACGTTGAACAGAAACTCCTGAATTGATGCTAACACCAATAGGAGATTTTCCTGCTTTATTCGATCCTCCTTTCTTCGTAGTAATAAGGATAACACCGTTCGCGGCTCTAGAACCATAAAGAGCGGCAGCATTCGCACCTTTCAATACCGTAACTTTTTCAATGTCGTCAGGATTAATATCCTGTGCAGCATTACCATAATCATATCCACCAGCACCACGTGCTTGATTAGAAGAAGTAAAGTTCGAGTTGTCAATAGGTACACCATCAACAACAAAAAGAGGCTGATTGTTTCCTTGAACAGAATTTGCTCCACGAAGAAGGATACGAGAAGAACCACCGAGGTTACCCGAACCACCCGTTACTTGCACACCAGCAATTTTACCAGTAAGCGAGTTAACGATATTCGTTTCCCTAGCTTTATCTAATTCATCACCTCCTACTTCTTGGACGGCATATCCTAAGGATTTTTCATCCCTTTCAATTCCTAAAGCTGTAACAACAGCGGTACTCAGCACTACCCCTTCTGTAAGGACAGCATTCAAAGAATTGGATGCACCTACAGCTAATTCCTGCGTAGTATAACCTGTATAACTAACCACAAGGGTCTCTGCTCCTTCAGGAACATCTAATTTGTACTTACCATCAATGTCCGTTGTAGTACCGATGGTCGTACCCTTTACAATAACGTTGGCATATGGCAATGGTCCATTCTCGTCGGAGATAACCCCAGTCATTGTACGTTGCCCGAAGGCCATCGTACCAATCAACATTACCAAAGCAAACACTAGCGAAAGTTGTTTCATAAGGTATTTAATTTTGAGTTAAAAAATAGTATTCTATCGTTAAGAAAACCTTAATTTTCCATTAGATGGCTAAATTACAGTTATTTTTTGAAATATTGTAAGACTGAGTTGTTAAAAACACCGTTCTAACCTCTGAAGGAGGTTGCAAATTTTCCAAAAAATAAGTTAGACCAATCCCTAAAAACATGTAGGATTTAAAAGGTTTTCATTAAATCTAAATGGTGTTTGGATTGGGCCCATAATCTCCCTTGTTTTATTGTGTGGTTATTATCAGGCAAGAACAAAAACGATACGCTTTATAGTTTTCTATTTAGCAGTTGTATCTCTCTGTATATTTATAAAGGCGGGCAAAATTAGCTATAAAATATGACTTTATTCCTTTTTTGCGGTATTTTATTGGTTTTCATAAAAGACCACCTGTAGAAAAAACCCTATAAATAAGCGATCTTTCATGTCACACTTTTTCACAACATAAGGGATTCTCTAGCCGCCTTCCAAAGGCTATCGGACAAAAACGACAAACCATCATACCCCCTAATTATGAACAACTTAGCTACAACACATTACAGTCTTCTTATTTTACAGCACAAGATATTTGTCAACGTAAATAGAACAAAAAAAGAGTCGTTTCTGCAAGTAAAGCAAAAACGACTCTTTTTTATCTCACTAAAGAGCTGTTAATAAAGTGATAAAAGACTCTTTTAACAGCCTAAGAAATAATTATTGTATCGGGTCAAATAACCCTGGAATTGGAGATGGTGTACTAGGGTTTGAATTGATTTCGGATTGAGGGTACAAGAAACGCTCTGGAATAGTTGTTCCTTTTGTAGGAGGAACACCAATCAAGTTATCTGTACGACGAAGATCTGTAAATCCTTCAATTTGACCACACATGCTCACATATTTCTCCTCTAAAACCTCTTCAAGCAAAGAACTATTTGCACTAGTTCCATTATGCATCATTCCCCCTACTTCAAAGTCAGCCATATCATACGAAGCGTAAGCACCAGCAGAAGCACCGTAGGTAGCATCATTATAAGCACGGACATTATTCAAGTGTGTAAGTGCATCAGCATCCTGATTTCCTCTTGTCTTAGCTTCTGCTAAAATCAACTGATTTTCAGCATAAGTAAATAAAGGGAAAGAAGCATCAAATGAAAAGGCTCCATCACACCAGTTAGGATCGACAATCTCACCATAGATATAACCAGCACAAGCTCCTGTATCATCAAAGAACCAGGCTAAACGGCCAGCTTCATCTGTTTTAGAATTACCACGGTAGTCTACATTACCTTCTTTTAGAAGGCCATAAAGGTAACTAGCATCAGCAGTCATATAACCACCTCTATACCAATCTAGGAAGCTATAATAAGTATTCCAAGAGTTGGTACTTCCTACATTGAAATGCCTAGCAGACCAGCTATTACCAGCAGAAGAAATTCCCATTTCAGCAGCTGCAATGGCATTTGCATACTCGCCCGTATGAAGATAATAACGAGCTTTTAAGGAATAAGCAACCTCTTTCCAACTACCTAATTGAGTAATTACAGCATATTCAGAACCAATACCATCTACATTCGTAATAGCTTCGTCCAATAAATTTTGCAGGCTTGCATAGATCTCTGCACGAGAATCATATTTTGGACTAGGAAATAGTTCTGCATCAGCAGCTTCCGAATAAGGAACATCGCCCCAAAGAGCAACAGCAGTACCCATGGAGTGCGCTTCATAAATCTGAGCAACACCAGCAAGGCCTTTCTCACCAGCCGCAGAGGCTTTACGCTGTACAATACGCGCTTGAGCTACGACATTGTAATAGATGTCCGTCCAAGAATCATTAAAATCACCAGAGGTAACATCATAAGTTTCATAACTTACGTACTGACGTCCAGAACCGGTAAAATAACGAGACCACATGCCGGAAGTACGTGCCAAATCACCTTCATGAAGAAAAGCATTGGCGGTTTCAACTCCTTCTATCATAAGAGAAGCAGGAGCATCAGTTGGATTGTTTGGATCTTCATCATAGCCTTCCACCAACTTCTCGCAAGAAGATAGCCCTAGTGCTACAAGTAACATCCAAGAATATTTTAAAAGATTTTTCATAATAATAAATCTTAATTTTCAACGGAATCAAGTTCATCAACAATGAACTCTATTAATAATTGATTTTTAGAGTAAGAAGATAAGAACGGCTACCTGGGTTGGTGAAGTACTCCAAACCACGTCCGTTAGTTGGTCCTGTTAAGTTTTGGTCAGGATCATTACCTTGGAAAGGTGTCCATAGTAAAAGATTACGACCAGTCAATCCAATCTCAATGAAATCCAACTTAGATTTCTTTCTGAAATTCTCTCCGTTTATGCGGTAAGAAAGCGCTACTTCACGTAATCGTGTCCAAGAACCATCTTGAATGAATTGCTCTCCTACAGGACCGAAACCACCACCTAGGCTTTGATACCAAGATTGGTCAAGTGCTACATTTCCACCTCCAAAATCACGAACTTCTCCTCTAAAAGGCTCCCCAGCAGGAATAGTTCCCCCTGTTACTGTTGTAAGATCTGTATTATGTGTTGATTCAACATCCGTAGATTTTGCTACACCAAAGTGATTCAAGACACCAAAAGTACCAGCCCACATATCTTGTCCTTGAGCAGTTTCAAATAAGAAAGAAAGATTAACTCCTTTGTAAGATAGCGTACTTCCAAGACCTCCTCTCCAATCTGGATTAGGATCTCCAATTACACCTTCTTCTTCAGCAGCTTGAGGGAATCCGTTCTCATCAAGAATAAGAGTTCCATTGGCATCTCGATCCCAGCGTCCTCCCCAAAGAGCACCTAAGGCTTCGCCTTCTACTGCACGAGAAGATGTCCCCGTAAATCCAGCGAGGAAAATAGAAGTAACTCCCTGCAAATCAACAACTAAATTTCTGTTTCTGCTAAAATTGGCAAAAAGATTCCATTTGAAACCATTAAGGTCTAATACATCAGCACCTAATTCAATTTCAATACCTTTATTCGTTAAGGTTCCAGCGTTATCCCATTTGCTTGTAAATCCTGTAGAAGCAGGTACGTCTACGTCGAAGATAGCATCTTTTGTTTTTGAGTTATAGTAAGTAAACCCAAGGTTGATTTTATCCTTAAAGAATCGTAAGTCAACTCCAGCCTCAACTTCTGATTTACGCTCAGGACGGATTTCGTCGTTACCTTGTATTTCATCTTGAACAAAAGAACCATTGCCGTATAAACCAGGATCAAGACCAGGGCCCCATCCAGAAGAAATTGAAGCAGAAGTATAATCTGTTCTAGTTATGTATGGAGGAGGTTGTACCCCTACTACCCCATAAGCCAAACGAAGTTTACCATGCGTAAGGATGTCATTTTTATCCATAAGCTTCGTAAATACCCAAGCTAAACTAGTAGAAGGATAGAAGAACGTACTCTTAGCGTTAGCTCCAAAAGTAGAAGCAGACTCCGCACGACCAGAGATATCCCAGAACAACATGTCAAATAAATCAACACCTAATGTTGCATAAACAGCAGCAGTTCTAATGGTGCTTTCAAAATCATAAACAGCACTTGAACCACCAGCAGAGTTTTCAATACCTCCATAGTAGTTAGGAAGCGTAAACCCTTGAATTTCTTGGGTTACCCAATCTCTTCTACGATCATTGAAGTTAAAACCAACCATACCTGTAATTCCGATATTCTTATTGATGTTGTGGCTAGCTCTAGCAAAAACATCAGTATTGAACTGTGTTTCTACGATACGATCTTCAAGCAAGTAACCAGAACCATTTCCAGAAGAATATACAGGGAAGTTAGTCGTACGACCATCATTATAAGCATCTACACCAAATCGTCCTGTAATGTTTAACCAAGACAATGGGTCAATCTGAACTTCTGTACCAACAATAAAACGATTTACGTTAGAGATGTTGCTTTGCTCATTAATTGTCCACAATGGATTGTTATAAGTAGGTGTACTATTTCCTAGATATCTGCGATAAGAGCGGTGATTATAATTTAGTGGATTTCCATCTTCATCAAAATCAACTCCTGCTACTCCAGCAGCATTGTAGTAAACACCTTTGTACGTACGAATATCATAATCAGGAGAAGTTCTCAAAAGTCCAAGATAAAGACCTGCTATATTTGATCCCGTTTGAATTCTATTCGATCCTGTTTTTGCATAAGTCGCATTAACACTCATTTTGAAAAAATCATTGAAGCGTCTGTCTGCATTTACACGGAAAGTCGTACGATGATAGTCAGAATTGTTTCGGATAATACCTTTCTGATTAAGGTCAGAGATACTTACAAAGAAATTACTTTGAAGATCACCACCAGAAAAGCTTATACTGTTATCCGTAAACCAGCCATTTCTAAAAACAGCATCAAAGTTAGATTCAAGGAAACTTTCTTGAGAGTTTTTAGAAAGGATAGGATAAATAACATTACCATCGACGCCTTCAAAACGGACACCAGAAGTGTTATCTACGTCATCATTTCCACCTGCACGGTCAGATAATTTATCTCCCCATGAATTTCCAGTATCAGCAACCCAACTTCCTCGACTTCCTTGCCCATAAGTATCCTGCAAGTCATGTCTTTGGCTAATTTTATCAATAGAAAAGGTAGTACGGAAGTTTACGTCAAACGACTTTTCTCCAAGTCCTTTACCTTTTTTGGTCGTAATAACGATTACACCATTAGCAGCACGAGTTCCCCATTGTGCAGCAGCCGCGGCACCTTTCAAAACCTCTAGTGTTTCGATGTCATCAGGGTTCAAATCATTTAAACGAGATTGCTCAACAACTCCACCAGTATTTCCTTCTGTTTGAAGTGTAGAGTTATTAATCGGCATACCATCTACAACGATTAAAGGTTGTAGATTTCCAGTAATCGTAGATTGTCCCCGAATCTGGATATACCCTCCCGAACCAGGATCACCTGTAGAACGAGTAACTAATACACCTGAAGATTTACCTGCAATCCCTTGAAGGACACCAGTTTCTCCAGATTTCACAACAGAAGTTCCATCTACACGAGAAGAACTACTAGCAGATTTGTCCCGATTCTCTGTAAGTCCCAGAGCATTTACGGTAACAACATCGATCATAGTCGCTTCATCTAGTAAGACAACATCAACGACGTCTGCTGTACCAATTTCTTTGCGTTGATCGGTATAACCTAAAAATCTAAACACAAGAGTAGTAGCTCCTTCAGGAACCTTGATTTCATACTTTCCATTAAAGTCAGTAGTTACTCCATTAGTAGTTCCGTCTACCGTTACCGAAGCTCCAGGCAAAGTTGTACCTGCATCGTCAGAAACAGTTCCTTTTACCGTCCGCTGAGCCCAAACAGCTTGTGCTGCTATTAGCAGCAAGGCAAAAATGAGTGTTATTTTTTTCATATGACACTTAAGTTTAACATAGATTAGATGCTTATCACTTTCCAAATTTAGTGGTTATTTACCACTTTTTAACCATTTATTAACGATCCTTTGCATTTTAATTTTGACAATAACCAATCATTGATATATAAGCTTAATAATCAAATAGGAAACAATAAGAAAATCATTTAAATGTTTCCTATTTGATTGTAACGTAATGAAACTAAACTTAGAAGGCAGTATAATTCGCCTCTTCTATCTTTTTCTTTGGTAAATGTTCAAAAACTTCGTTCAATGGAATTCATTAATTCACAGCAAGTTGAAGTATCTAATTTGATTCATTATAAAAACACTTTCTTGAAGGATATTCAAGTATTGCTAAGATTCCTAGAATAAAAAGGGAACGCGATTTTCTTTGGTGTACTTATTGCTTTCCTTTAATGCGAATGCTATCGTTAAAAAAGCCCCCTATGAAAATACTATTCTCTCTCGGATTAAAAACACTTTTTATGCATCAAAGAATCAACTTTAACTAGAATCCCAACATTAAAACGAGAATATGTTAACAAATATAAAACACCTTGACTAAAATAAGTAGGTGCATTTTTATTCGATTGTTAGAAAAAAAAGGTTTCAAAACCACTACAATCTGACAAAAACAACTACAAATCAACTAATTAAAGTAGTCTAACTTTAAGAATATAGGCAGACATTTTTTTTGCAAAAAAGAAAGAAATGACAAAAATAAATCAATTCTAATTTAACATATACTATTTTCCAGACCAACTTAATTCGCGTAAGTACATTTGCACAGTATTTTGTAGTCCAAAATATAGCGCATCCGAAACAAGCGCGTGCCCAATCGAAACCTCTTCTAAACCAACTAGTTTTTGGCTAAAAAAACGTAAGTTATCCAAGTTTAGATCATGCCCTGCATTAAGTCCAATCCCAATCTCTTGTGCAAAAACAGCACTTTTTGCATAGGGAGCTACAGCCAGTTCAGGATTTTCCTTGAATTGATGAGCAAAAGGCCCAGTATACAGCTCTACACGGTCTGCCCCCACCTTTTTTGCACCTTCAATAAATTTATGAACTGGATTGACAAACAAAGAAACTCTGATTCCCTTCTTTTTCAATTCCGAAACCACCTCCGTCAATAAAGCCTCTTGTTCTATAGTATCCCATCCATTATCAGAGGTCAAGGCGCCAGGTTTGTCCGGTACTAGAGTACATTGATGTGGCTGGTGCTCCAAAACCATTCGAAGGAAACGCTCGTTAGGATAGCCTTCTATGTTGAATTCGGTTTGCACAACCTCTTTTAACTCAGGAATATCGCTATATCGAATGTGGCGCTCATCGGGTCTTGGATGAACCGTGATCCCATGAGCTCCAAATCGTTCGATATCTTTAGCGATTTGCACTAAATTGGGAAGATTTGCTCCTCTTGCATTTCGTATTAATGCAATTTTGTTGACGTTTACGCTTAATCGCGTTTTTGGGTTCATAAAATGTCTATATTTTTTTATCCAAGTTATTAGATGACATTAATCAAACATCTTTCCTTGGATATTTTGTTCGTTTTTGGTCTCTTCATCTGTCTTCTCCTCCATCTCCATTTCCGAAACTTCTTTTTCGATATGAATGCCTTTTACCTCTATAGGTTTTCCTGAGGTCAATTTATTGCCTAAGGCTTTCCATCCTTTTACATCTATAAACTCCGCCAGTTTTTCCGAATGTTCTTCAACTCCCTTCTTCTCCTTGGTCTTAAAGCTTATTTCAGGATTCGGATGAGTGGAAATATACAATAAACTCGAACGAGAATTTTCACCTATAAAGTTAAATTTTTGCTCCGTCTTAGAAGTTTCGATAACAAAGCGCTTGGCATAGGTTGCTTTTTTATCCGATTCATAATAAATAGCCGACAAAACACTAGCGGGCTCAAACCGTTCGATGAGCATCAAGGAGCTCACATCATAGCGATTCGTCAATTCATAATCTGTCAATTCATAAGAACCATCCTGATAAATGGCTAGAATATTATTGCCGGTATCAAAAGCTCCTAGGTATTTCCCTCGTTCACTTGTATTTAGTCGTCCACTAGCCTCATCCATCCAAATTTTTTGAGCGCCAAGTGTAGATTTTCCAATTTCTTTTCGAACAACCTTCCGTACAGGATACTTCGTCAAAGTATTTCCTTGCGAAGCCCTCCCTTTAATAGCAATAGTTCCTATATCAAAATCAAAGACCTTTTTCCTAGCGGTACAACCCTGAGAGAGTTGTATAGTAATGATTTCAGATTCGCCATTCGGCGTAGCGGTAAAGTGAAGCACTTTGGAGCGCGGTGTACCTTTAGTAAGATCATATTCTCGATCCCTTGTAATGGAATTCACTTGAAATCGTTTGCCATATGTTTTTCCTGATGCACCATCAAGGTACACCATATTATAGGTTGTTCTCTTATCTCCTTTTTTCCAAACGCCAACGTGTAGAAGATTTTTCCCTACAAAAGTCTTATCGGCTATTTTCGTCACCAAGAACTTCCCGTCTTTCCTGAAAACAATGATGTTATCAATATCAGAACACTCACAAATGAATTCATCTTTCTTCAAACCATACCCCACAAAACCATCGGATAAGTTGGCGTAAAGTTTACAGTTATTCGCCACTACTTGTGTAGCGCGAATGTTGTCAAACTCCATGATCACCGTTTTCCGTTCTCTGCCCTTACTGTATTTTTTTAGCAAATTCTCAAAATAAGCAATAGCATAATCGGTCAAGTGTGCCAAATGATGCCTAGTCTCCTCAATATCACTCTCCAACTGAACAATCAGTTCATCAGCTTTGAAGGAGTTAAACTTCGAAATTCGTTTAATTTTGATCTCGGTAAGCCGTACAATATCCTCTTCCGTAATATCGCGATTCAACGTATAAGGAGGCTTTTTTACTGAAGAAGGCACGTTCGGAGTTTCTACATACTTTTTCAGTTCCGTATCAATGGTTTCGATAACAGCTTCCCAAGTTTCACACTCTTCGATTTCACGATAGATACGATTTTCAATAAATATTTTTTCGAGGCTAGAGAAATGCCACTTTTCTAATAATTCATTGAGCTGAATCTCTAATTCCCACTTCAATAAAAATTTGGTGTGCTCCGTACAAACCTTTAAAATCTCATCAACGGTAAGAAAAGCAGGTTTGTTTTCAATGATTACACAAGCATTAGGTGAAATAGAAATCTCACAATTTGTGAAGGCATATAGGGCATCCATGGTAACGTCAGGAGAAATACCCGAAGGAATTTCTACTAGGATTTCCACTTCCTTAGCGGTGTTATCAACGACCTTTTTAATTTTTATTTTCCCCTTATCATTAGCCTTAACGATGCTATCCATCAAGGTTTCCGTGGTAATGCCATAAGGGATTTCACGAATAGCCAATGTTTTTTTATCAACAACTTCTATTTTTGAACGAACACGAACTTTCCCCCCACGTTTTCCTCGATTATAGTTGGAGACATCGATCATTCCTCCTCCCATAAAATCAGGATAAATGTTGGTTTCTTTACCATTTAGTACATCAATAGAAGCCTTGATGAGCTCTACAAAATTGTGGGGCAAAACTTTGGTGGAAAGCCCAACGGCAATCCCATCTACTCCTTGTGCAAGGAGCAGCGGAAACTTCATCGGGAGGGAAATTGGTTCCTTTTTCCGACCATCATAAGAAAGCTGCCAATTGGTGGTTTTGTCATTGAAGGCTACGTCTAAGGCAAATTTGGATAATCTTGCCTCTATATAACGAGCAGCAGCGGCGCGGTCTCCTGTTCTTCTATCCCCCCAGTTTCCTTGGCAATCTATCATCAACTCTTTTTGGCCAAGATGAACTAAGGCATCCCCAATAGCGGCATCCCCATGCGGATGAAACTGCATGGTTTGGCCTATGACGTTTGCTACCTTATGAAAACGGCCATCATCCATCCGTTTTAAAGCATGAAAGATGCGTCGTTGCACGGGTTTCAGCCCATCGTTTATCCAAGGAACGGCACGCTCTAGGATAACATAGGAGGCATAGTCCAAAAAATAATTTTCATACATTCCCGAAAGGGAAATCACACGGCTATCCGTTTCTTGACCGCCATTTTCCAAATTGGTCGAATTCAAATCTTTGTCACTCAAAACTCTATTTTTTTTGATCGCGGCAATATACGAACTATATTTGACAAAAAAAAACAAATTGTTTTCAACCTATATAGGATGGCGAAGGATTATTTTTGAATCGTGAGTTTACGCTGGAAAAGTAGCTCAAAGGCAATTTCGTAAACAACTCAAATACTGCCACATAGACACATAGTCACATAGATTTTTGAGGACATTCACGTGTAAGGGCACATAGGTTATATTAGAGGTCTTACGACCTTTTCACATAGGCCCTCATTACGTAAAAAACGGTCAAAAAACCTTTACAACGAGCTATAATTCAACATCTCTACTTGTAATTTTGTGTTTGAAGACAACAAAATGGCAGTACATAGCATAAGAAGATATAAGCATAACGTGAACCACTAGACGGAAAAGATTTATTGCGACCTCCTTGAAAAAACACAGAAAATAAGCACTTTACAACAAAAGCCTTACCTCTTAATCCAAAACAGCAGAGGCTTCAATTTCTACAAGCATTTCAGGATCGATTAAACCTTTCACCTCTACCATGGTACAAGCAGGTTTTATGTTTTTAAAAAAATCACCATGAGCTTTTCCTATCACTTCCCACTTAGAAATGTCTGTTACATAAATCCTTGTACGAATGACATCAGCCATTGTCGCACCAGCTTCTTCTAAAGCTTTTTCAATCTTACATTATACTTTGAAGAAGAGCCTTTTCGGAGTGGCTTCTTCTTCTAAATTATTTTTCTTTCTTCTTTTTCCCTAACAAGAGTTTCCAGTACTTCGGATTTTCAAATAAAAATCTACGCCAATGAGATTCTGCAATGCTATCTACTTCAATTTCTGCATAAACGCGTAAAATGCGGAGTATTTTTAAATTTTTTAAAGCTTCAATGCTTTTCCATG
>JAHDHB010000037.1:12634-21638 GCA_020631545.1 Saprospiraceae bacterium
TTCTTCGTTGAGTATCAAACCGACATCAAAAGAGGAAGCATAAATGTCTTTCAAATACTTCTTAGGTTTCTTGTATTCCTTGTAATAGCGCTTTTTTTTAAGTTTTTTCCTTAATAGTTTCCCTAGTTTTCTAATCTTTTTCTTGGGCTGTTCAAATTCATACTGCTGCATTAGGGCTTGTCGAACAATATATTGAGCATTTTCCGAATATTGCGCTAAGTACAAATCGTCCATAAATCCTTTAACATCCTCCTCACCACTATCCATATCGAACGAATTAAGAAGTTCACCAAAAGTATCAATCATCATACTCAAGCCCTTTAAGTTTCTTCTTCCCCTAACTTCCATTTCTTCAAGGATATCATTAAATTCCTCTGCTTTATTTGGAGCTTTAGCCATAAAAGCCTCCCATATTTCCTCCTTAGGAATGTATAGTTTTGTGTTGTGTTTTCGGAGTCCAACAAGCATTTTGAACGCATCAAACAGTTGATCATCGACAGTAGTTAAATCATCAGATACAGGATGCATGAAATCTAAATGCTTCTTTTCCATAGGATTTAGAGTTACATACTCCATGCAAAGCTGCCTTAAGAAATCCGCATAATCAAAAGGCGTAGACCTTAGTTCATTCGCCATTGCGATCAAATCCAATACCGCATCTACATTATCTGTAGCAACGAGAAAAGCTTCCCAAATGCGGATGGCACTAAATTTAGCTAAAGAGGATGAGCGCCCTAGTTCTTCCGCTAAGACTTCCATAAGAAACTGACCGTGCCCCAATTCTAGTAAATACCGGTAGGCATCTTCTTCTTTTCCTTTCCAAAGGGTTAGATACCGTTTTATGGCCGGACGCTTATGCTTAAAAGCTCCATCAACAAAAGACCATAAGCGTTCTTTATCTAACAAAACAGGATTATTCAAAGGTCTATCCGTATGCTCATACATCCAAGCGATGGCACGATCCACTTGTGCTTGGGTAAAATCTCCTTGTAAAAAGCCTCTTCCTTCAAAAACTTGCTCCATCCAAATTCCTACGACCAATAAGGCTAAATGATACGGTCTTCCCTGTGTCTTCATAGGAGAAGGCCCCCAAATATTCATGCCTGTCTGAGCAGCCGAATCCGTTAACCTTTCATCGTCTGCATAAAAAACAGATCGACTTCTCGTGGCTTCAAGGTTATTCAATTTACTCAAAAAAGAATCTAAATGGCGAGGCATACCAAATAATTCGGAATGGCGTCCACTCATCTCGTCTCCGCCTAAGTGCCAACGTTCGTCTTTTGTCCCTTGGTGAACCACTAAATTCTCACTATAGGAATAATGAGACTCCTTCCCCCTCCCTAATACTTTTAAACAACTCAGTGGAAGCGGAAACTGGTCAAACCAATTCAAACATTCTTCATAAGTTTTTTCCCATTCAGCGGGTTCCACCTTACTACAATTCAAGTAAAAAGACAAGTAAAGTCCCATGTTAATAACTGTGTTTAATGCCGTGCAGCAACGCGAAAAATTGAATTTCTGAGATTAGCAATAATATTCCTTCATAATAGCAGCACTCTAACTCGACACGCCCCTAGTAGTCAATTGCTTCTTTAGAAATTTCATCTGTTCAAAGATACAATTATTCTCTTAGTTGAAAAGTGAATACTAAATAAATGACACGACTTTTAATATTTAGTTCTCTTTAATTTAAAAAACAAAAGGAAGGAAGGTAAACACACAAAGGCGAAAAACAAGCAAGTCTCCATACCATACCCTTGTAAATCACCTAGGATAAAAGCCAATGGAGTCAATAAGACCAATCGAAATTGCTCTATTCTAAATGCCCAAGTCTTTAATTCCAAGAGGCCACCCAAACTTAATAAACTCCAAAGAACCAAAAAATTACCCAAGATAAGCTCTAACCATCCCATTCCTTCTGCTTCTAGAAGAAAAAAGGTAGCTGCAACCAAAATAACGATAAACTGTATCAATATATACTGATTGAGCCTAGGGGAAATTGTCGTGTCATACTTGGTCACTTGCTCAGGCTCTACAGGTGGTGCGGTATAGGCGCCGCCCAAGTAAGCAGGCCGCCAGCCTGGTCGTTTTACGAGCATTTTAACCTTATCTAACCAGCTCTTTGTCAAAGCCATTTCTTTCCAAAGCCCGCTGTAATAATTGACATTTGCCCAAATGGGATTCCAACTAGCAAAAGGTGTTACCGTACCATAGACAACGACTTCTTCTTCCTCTTGAAATGTGCCAAACATTCTATCAAAAATAATGAACGTTCCTCCATGATTCCGATCAATATACTTGGGATTGACCCCGTGGTGAACGCGATGGTGAGAAGGGGTGTTAAATAAAAACTCAATGCTAGGATGAAGTTTGCCAATGGTCTTGGTGTGAATCCAAAATTGATAAAGTGTTTGCAATGCATTAATCAATAAAAATGAAACGGGATTAAAACCAATGAGCACCAGAGGCAAGTAAAAAAAACTGGATATAATAGGTTGAAGAGCAGACTGTCGCAAAGCAACAGAAAGATTGTATTCCTCACTTTGGTGATGGACAATATGTGTGCCCCAGAAAGCACTTATTTCATGCGCATAACGATGAAACCAATAGTAAAAAAAATCTACGCCTATAAAGAGCAAAAGCCAAGACCACCAAGTATCTTGTATATCAAATAATCTGAAATTTTCATGTAGAAAAATATACAAGACCAAGGTAAATGTCTTGATTAGCACACCCGTCACCTGAGAAATCAAACCGCAACTGATGTTCGTAACGGCATCATTAAACCGATAGAGCTCCGTTTTTTTTAATTTACCCACGAGCAACTCTACTCCTATGAGTATAAAGAAAATGGGAATGGCCAAAATTATCGCTTTCATATCTATGTATTTTTCTAGGCTTTCGCTTTATACCTCAGCCCCATTCACTCAAAATTAAGAATATACTATTATTTTTTAAGTTTCAAGCAACGTTTTTAAACATGGACACGTTATAGTACATAGAAAGGGTAATTTTCTAGTAAAAATTGCCCATTAGAGAAGTAAAGAAGTTAAGCGGTTGTAAATAAATAGACAAGCGATTAACTTAGCCAAGAGGAAATATAGCTAATCCAATTTGGCATCTTCCCTTTAGTAAAACTCCCCAATACGTCCTCCATTGTTTTTCCCTCCGACACTAGAAATGTTTATATTTCTAGTAGTTTACTATTATGCCTGTAACCACCATTTGATATACGTATAGAAGAGGAGCATGTGTTAAATTCTAGTGTTTAAGGAGTGAAGTTTGTTGGAATACTAAAAAGCAACAAATTTCGTTCCTAATCCACTAGTGGTTTTGCTCAGAAAGTCATCAAAATACCGTCTAATTTCATAAAGTATTCCTTCCTTCAACGATGCATGCTTCGACATCGAAAATTTAGTCAATGTTTTTTTTAAGGCAGGAAAACTTATTCTTTCCGCCTTACCTTAGTAAAAAACCAGATTAAATTCATACATTTACTGAAATGAAGAAAATTTAATGTTTTTGTAAACGTTTCAAATATCTTCATTAAATAGCCCCGATCAATACCATGCAAACAACTATACAAAAGGATAGTGCTTTTTCTACTTATGATATTCCTTAAGCCCTCGTTTTTAAAAAAAGTTAACGTAACTCCTTAAAAGTATAGAAAAGCTAATTAAACATTACCCAGCAAAAGAGTTAATTGTACGAATGACACGCCCACTTTCTATTCCTTTCCTTGTTTTTATCGGCTGCCTATTGGGGCTTGCTTCTTGTGAGATCTCCGAATTAGACAACCAAAAAGTGGCTATATCCCTAGAGAAAGGTGATTTTCAACTTATCGCTGACCTACAGGATCGTAGAGATACGAAAAACCTGTTGCTACTTTTTTCTGATGAAAACCCTAGTAATCGGTATTTAGCGGCCAAAGCTTTTGCCTCTTTTCAAGATAGTACGGCCATTGATAGTTTAATCCATTTATTAGATAGTGAGCCTAATAAAAAGGTACGCGCTGTAGCGGCTTATGCTTTAGGCCAACAACAATCCTCCCTTGCTGCGCAAGCTATTGTCAAACGATTTACCAAGGAAAAGTCGAGAGCAGTTCAAGGAATGATGTTGGAAGCTATGGGTAAATGTGGGGATTCACTTCAACTCGCCAATATAAGTAAAGTAAAAACCTATAAACTTCAAGATACAGCGCTCTTGGTTGGCCAAGCAAAAAGTATTTTCCGTTTTGGCTTGCGCGGAATCACTTCTCCTGTTGGGACTGAAAAAATGGTTGATTTTGTAGCGAATGCCGAAATGTTGACAGAAGCACGTCTTTATGCTGCTGTATACCTTCAACGTTTCAAAAATATTGACCTTAGTATTCATGAGCGAGGTTTATCAAGTGTTTTTGAGAAAGAAGAAGATCCTGACATCCGCATGTTTCTAGCTTTAGCGCTAGGAAAAACTAAGGGCACGAATGCCAAAGATGCTTTGTTGACTGTTTTTGATTCGGAAGGAGATTATAGAGTAAAAGTCAACATTTTAAGAGCCTTAACGAATTTTCCTTACCTCGCTGTAAAGGATACCATTATTCGGGCATTGGATGAAAAAAGCCCCCATGTAGCGCTTCAAGCTGCACGTTTTTTAAAGGAGAAAGGCATTGAGAAAGATTTAGCTACCTACTTGGAACTGGCAGAAGCTCAAGATAATTGGAGAGCTAGAGCAGAGTTATTTGCTACTCTCCTCGCTAAAACGCCTGCTTATAAGACAAAAGCGAACAACTTTTTCAGTCGTCAGATTATCGAAAAATTCAAGGAATCCACAAATCCTTATGAAAAAGGCGCCTTGTTAACGGCGCTTTCTGAATATCCTCCAAATTACCGTTTTATTCGAGATATTGTTTTCACTTCAAAAGATACCGTTTTACAAACATACGGTATGGAGGCTATCGTCAATTGTCGAAAGAGTGAAAAATTCCCCTTGGTTTACAAAACGATGAGTTTGCCTGTCAAGCAAGAATTTGCAAAAATTCTTAGAGATGCCATTGCTAGTGGAGATGTAGCACTTATGGGCATCGCCGCTTCGCTCATTCGAGAGCCAGCGTATAACTACAACAAGTATTTTGTCAATTACGAATTTATGGAGGAGGCCATGAAACGGCTCAATTTGCCGAAAGATATGGAAACCTACTACGAGCTGCAAAAAGCACTTAGTTTCATCAAAGGCGAACCAGCTCCCATTAATGCAAAACCTAAATTCAACAATCCAATTGAATGGAGAACCTTAAAGGGAATGGAGGACACCATAAAAATGACCATCAAAACGATTAAAGGAGAAATCGGTATCCACTTGTATCCTCTTGAAGCTCCAGGCTCCGTAGCCAACTTTGTCAAACTCACTCAAGAAGAGTTTTTCAACGGCAAAAATTTCCACCGTGTAGTCCCTAATTTTGTTGCTCAAGGAGGATGCCCTCGCGGTGATGGCTGGGGCAGCTTAGATTATTCCATTCGTTCTGAACTAGGGCCTCTTTATTATAATAAGGAAGGATGGATAGGCATGGCTTCTACGGGGAATGATACAGAATCTACTCAGTGGTTTATCACGCACTCCCCTACGCCACATCTTGATGGTCGTTACACGATTTTCGGAAAGGTTGTTGAAGGGCTTTCTGTCATTCATACGCTTGATATTGGGGATATTATTCAAGAAATAACGTTGGATTAAGGCGACTTTCGAAGTCTATAAGACCAAATCAGGTTTCATTTAAGTCTTATCATGGAATTATTTGATCAAGCAATAATTTTAGAGAATGACCGCACCAAACTCTATCCTAGGACTTGGGCGGATTTTGAAGGCACTTTAGACATTGCCTTGGATCGCAATATATGGAAATGGTATCCCCATATCCTAGAAACGGAAGACCAGCTACGTGCTCATTTTCAAGACTGTGAACGACTCTTCCAAGCAAAAAGCAAGTACACCTTTGCTATTGTTGACAAAAAGACTGATAAAATAGCGGGCAGCACGAGCTTTCAGTTCATTTCTGACTATGACAAACGCTTGGAGATTGGCTGGACTTGGCTTGGTATGGACTATCAAGGTACGGGCTTAAACAAGGCTTGTAAGCTGCTCCAATTGGAATATGTTTTCGACGTCCTACAGTATGAACGGGTAGAATTCAAAGCGGATGTCCTCAACCTTCCTTCTGTCAAAGCGATGGAAAAACTAGGCGCTACTCGCGAAGGAGTGCTTCGCAATCGACGGCAAATGTTTGGAAATCGTAGGAGGGATACCGTTTATTATTCTATTCTTAAGGATGAGTGGCCTGACATTTCCAAACGATTGGGCAGAAGTGTTTAGCTTTTATATAAAAGGGACGACAAAATAACTCCGTCGCCCCTTTCTAGTAAAATCATACTATTGAAACCTACTACAACTTCACTATTTTCTTAGTCACATCGTTTATTCGAACGAAGTAAATGCCTGTTGGTAAGTCGTGTAAATCCAATTCAAGTATATCAGAATTTAGTTTTACAGGGATCGATTTGAGGATTTTCCCAAGGCTGTCGTACAAGGTAACTTCAGTTACGACTTGATTTAGATTGGAAAAATCAAGGATTAATACATCGTTTACAGGCGTAGGATAAATGAGCCATTCACCAGTAGGAGCCCAAACATCTTCTACTGCTACCGTTGTACATCCCGCTTGGCCACTGGTAATTTCGGTCTGAATGACCGTTCCATTCCTGTAGGCTTTTATCGCTCCAAAATCTGCTTCGGTGAGGGTGTTTTCGTTCAATTCGAAGACGAGCTGGAACAAAGCATCATTTGTCGAAAGCCCTGCTGCTTGCTTTGCATAAGAAGTGAGTAACAATTGTTGTCCATTCTTCACATTCCATGCAATTCCCACCTTAGAATCATCAGCTACAAGGCGTTCAACTTCAACAAAGTTTAAAGCTTCCTTATTGAAATCCAAGGTAAAATCTAGCGCTAAAAGTGCATCAGGGCTATCCGAATACACGGGGATTTTTACTCGACAATCTTCTGTTTTTGCTGTTCCAAAATCGAAAATAAGCTTCTCCGTTGTATTCATTTTTATAGCGACGGGAACGGTATTCCCGTCCCAAGTACCATCGGTATCGCCTAGTAGAATACTGTGATAAGTCATTGAATCAATAGAAGAGCAGTAAACGTCAAAGTCATCAACTTGTACCTCTAGGCAAAACGGTACATCAGGCACACTCAATCGGCTGTATCCTTGTCCATCGAATGAAGGATAGGTGCTGCTAATGGTGTAAGCTAGATCATTATTGAGCAAATAATCATCCACAAAACGCCAGTCTTTTGAAGGCACTATTGGATTGGGATAGTTCCAAACTTGAGGAAACTCACAGGTATTCTGAACAATTCGATTCTGGATTTGCGTAATATCTCCAGCCGAGACATAACCATCCATATTGACATCCATTGCGATAAGCTGAAAAACATTGGGCAAGAAAGTAAAATTCTGGGTCGTGACTAAACTCGTAATGTAGCAATCCATACCATTAATGGTTGACATCACATCCGTTATACAACCGCCATTTCCATCATCACCTTCTATATCTCTACGAATTTCCAAGGAGCTACCATTAGTAATATCGTAAAGAAAATTACCATTTATATCTGTTTCAAAGTTATATCCTAAATAAGAACAAGCAGCATCAACGCCAAATAAAGTAGTCCGCAAATAATCCAAGGTATTTATAGGGTCATAGCGAAGTGGTCGACTGTCATCATTCCAATAGATAATTCGTCCTTCTAGAATGTCATCATTTTCAAGGGTAAAAGACCCCGGATCACCACAGTTGAAGGCTACCCCTAATTCGTAGCTCTCAAGGATTTCACACAATTCAAAATCCGCCGTTGTTCCTGCCGTAAAATTGCTATTCAACGTAAATTCAACACAAGCCACTTCGCCCAATCCTGTAAACGCTGCTCCTATAGGTGCATCCGTCGTGTAGTAAATACTAATAAATATTTTCCCCGGATTTGTCGATGCATTCACATAATAATCCGCTTCTACAGAACCATCAAGAACAACATTCCCTAGGGTAATATTTCCTGTTGGCGTCATAAGTGTCTCATCATATTCCAAGCAATAATCCATCCCTATGATGCCCGGAGTAAGGGTATCAAAAGCGATTAAAGGAATACAAACAACCGGAGGAACACCATCTAATTCATTACAATATGTCGTATCTGTCGTCAAGGTATAATTGCAAGAATTACAACTAGAAGGCAAGGAGGTATCAACAGTAACTCCACTAAAAGTCTGACTACAACCATTCGCATCAGAAACGATGATGCCATAAGGCGAATTGGAAGGATGACTCGCTATCATGTAATTCTCTCCATTAGCGATACTCCCTCCTAGGCCATCGCCAGTTATGTTAAAAGAAGAACCATCATAAGCTGGTAAACCTCCACTAAGTGTAAATAGCAGTGATACCGTACCATTGTCATTACAAACTTGGGATACAGGAGCCGTAATATCTTCAAGGAAAACGACTTCCACAACATCTGTAGTATTAACATCTGAACATTCTGCGGAACCATTGTTATCTAAGTCTAGCCCAACGATCCCATCATCGATATCAAAACCGTAAATGGTCGTAAAATAGTATGGTGTATTGGGAAAAATCCCGTTAGCACTTAAAATGGCCGTGTTATTAGGTATATAAAGCCCCTGATTTCCGCCACCTACAGCCATAGGCGAAGATCCTGCTATACCAATTAAATTTCCACTAGCTTGGTCTACTAAAGGATTTTCATCTATCACATTGGTGGCATAAACGCCATAAAATACGCCGTTAAAGCCATCTCCATCACTTGCTGGAGGCTCCAAGACATCCGTCGATGTTCCTGTTTCCATATCATCCCCCCAATCCCCATTCGTAATTAAGGCCAAGGCATCTCCTTGACAAATAGTATTGCCTACATGTGTAAAAGTTCCTGCATTTGCATCACAAACCAC
>JAHDHB010000037.1:21648-22278 GCA_020631545.1 Saprospiraceae bacterium
CACTAAGTTAATACCTACCCCTGAATTCCCTTCACCATTCCCTTGGCAGTTATCAAGCGCCAAGCCATCATTATGGAGGAAAAAGAAATACTCACCATCCTCCATAGCCGTATAGTTGACAGGAGTGCCCGTCCCAAAAATAGTATCTTCCGAAGGTGTAATAATCGACCAAGAATACGTAGCAGCGGAATTTACGGAAGGATAACCTCCTGAAATACTTACCGTAAGGTCAGCTCCTACGGCATTTATATCAACCAAAAGCGGTGGATTCATATAGATGGTATACCCTGGTGCTAGCCCCGTACAGGTAGGATCGAGTAAAAGCGTAGTAGCATTCGCAACAAAAGGCGCAAAATAGTAGGTAGCCCCATCTCCAAAATTTGGGATAACAACTGAGGAACCATAAGTCCCTAAAATCCCTGCGAAGTTAGGATCTCCAATCGGGTTTTGATCTGAAGGAAGTCCGCTTTCAGAAACAGGAGCATTCACCAAAGGATCGTCTAAAACCCAAATCCCCCATACAATATCAGGAAAAATCGCGTCGGTTACTTCATTTGTTGTAGTGAGTGTAGCAACATTCCCCCCATCGCCAAAGCAAAGATTAATATAGGTATCTCCTACTACATCGCC
>JAHDHB010000611.1 GCA_020631545.1 Saprospiraceae bacterium
TATTAAAAATGTCATAAAATACGCTACTCCTTTGTGTCTGCGTGTCTTTGTGGCAATATAATACATCTATAAAGTTGGCCACAAAGACACAGAGACACAAAGTTTTTGACGGATAATTTAATTCTTAACTACAGCTCTGCTGTCCTGTATTACATACTTCCATTTTACTGTTTTTTAAGCACAAAACCACAAGTATAAGCCCTGAATAACAGCGAGTTGCAGAGGCTTTCTTGACCGTTTTTTAACGTAAGAAAAGTCAATATTAAAAATGTCATAAAATACGCTACTCCTTTGTGTCTGCGTGTCTTTGTGGCATTTTTTACGCCTAACTCCCGATAGCTATCGTGGATAGCCATCTTGAGTGTCTTTCTGCGCAATTATCCGTAGTATTCCACCACAAAGGATTAGGGTCTGTTTTCTTTTACTTGATCGAACACAAGGCATAAGCTTTCTTGATTCCTTCCATTTTCGAATGTTTGCTGATAGGAGAAAGCTGAAGGAGCAAACGCACCGCATTAACGGAATCATGCTCACAAGGTAAATCGTTCAATTTTAATAATAGAGCTGTTTTCATCGCTTTAGCTCCTATACGTACCGTATGTTTAGCGTAGCGTGAAGGGTGAATATGAACGTAAGCAGTTTGCTCCAAATAACGCAATGTCCAAGTAGAATCATCCGACAATTTTACTTGTCGATAGCCCTTAGAAGAAGCTATCCATTGCTTGTAATTATCTTTGTTTATCAAGCTATTGCTTACTAAATATTCTCGAATTTCTTTTAAAATTTCATCCACATTCAAAGCTCCCAAGTATAGGTCAAATTTCGAATTGCCCAAAGATTTTAAGGTAAAGAGTACTTCTTCATTTACCTCTTTCTTATTATCTACCAAAAATTGCTTTATGGTACTCAAGTGATGTTTAAAATCGTGGAACAAGTAGGCGTCGTTCATACCATAGTTTAAAATGCTCGTGAAGTGAAATTTTCCATCTGGAGAGCTTGTAATGTCCCTATTGAAGCTGATAGAATTCACCATCAAAAGTACGTTCTTTTGCTAAAGAATTCAAAAAATCCTCGAATCTTAAACAAAAAACATACTCGTTCAAAAACCTAAATATCAAGGAGAAAGAATACTAAAACCTAAAAAAACTAGTCACCCCTTCAATATAGAATCATTTAACTAATCGCATACAAAAAGCAGAGCCACACGGTGACCACGGGTGGCCTTGTGATTTAGCTTTCAACTTATGGCTCAATCTCCCTAGTTTCTAAATAAAGAACACTCTTCTATTCAAGAATTAAACCAATGATTATGAGTCTATTAAGTGCCGATTTTTCTATTGCCTTGTTCCGCCAAGCATTTTGAACGAGCTTATTTATTTTATTTATGCAAAACAAACACAAAATATTTATTAAATTAGTCACTCAATTAAATTTTTACGCGTTTTTTTTGGCAAACTTAGTATAAGAATAGAGCGATATACGTTCAGATGAACATTTCCTTATTCGTAACTTAGCAGCATGATTGCCTTAGATTTAAGACAAAAAATCCGACCATGACGACTAAAATCTCCTCCCTTGCAGAATATCACGAAGTCTACAAAAAAAGTGTAGAGAATCCAGCAGCTTTTTGGGCTGAACAAGCTGAAACCTTTACTTGGAAAAAGAAATGGGACAAGACCTTAGCTTGGGATTTTCGCAAGCCTGATGTCAAGTGGTTTCAAGGAGGACAACTCAACATTACGGAAAATTGTCTTGACCGCCACCTCACCGAACGCGGTGATAAGGTAGCCTTGCTTTGGGAACCCAACGATCCAAGCGAGGCAGTCGTTTCTTATACGTATAAAGAACTACATCAAGCCGTTTGCCGCTTCGCTAATGTTTTGAGAGCAAATGGTATACAAAAAGGAGATAGAATCTGTTTCTATATGCCCATGGTTCCTGAATTAGCGATTGGCGTGCTTGCTTGTGCCCGTATTGGGGCTATTCATTCCGTCGTTTTTGCAGGATTTAGCAGCACCGCCCTAGCTGACCGTATCAAGGATTCGGATTGTAAAATGGTCTTAACTTCGGATGGAAATTTCAGGGGCCAAAAAATTATTGAAGTAAAATCCGTCGTGGACGAAGCCTTAGAAATGGATTGCGATACCATCGAAACGGTCATCGTTTGCCAACGCACCCACCAAGTAGTAACGATGAAGGAAGGACGTGATAAGTGGTGGCACGAGGAACTTAAAGGCCAAGCAGATACTTGTGAAGCGGAGGTCATGGATGCTGAGGATGAATTATTTATCCTTTACACTTCAGGTTCTACTGGAAAACCCAAAGGCGTCGTTCACACCTGCGGTGGGTATATGGTGTATACCGAATTTTCATTTAGAAATGTGTTTCAATACGAAGAGTCCGATGTTTACTGGTGTACAGCGGATATTGGCTGGATTACAGGTCATTCCTACATTGTATATGGCCCCTTATTGGCTGGCGCAACGACGATTATGTTCGAAGGCGTCCCTACTTATCCTGATGCTGGGCGCTTTTGGAAAATCTGCGAAAAACATAAAGTCAATCAATTCTATACCGCCCCAACAGCTATCCGAGCTTTGATGGCCAAAGGCAATGATTTCGTCAAAAACTACGATCTTTCTTCCCTGAAAGTCCTTGGAACTGTGGGCGAGCCGATAAATGAGGAGGCATGGCATTGGTACAATGAGCAAATCGGTAAAAAACGCTGCCCTATCGTCGATACTTGGTGGCAGACGGAAACGGGAGGCATTATGATTTCTCCCTTGCCCAATATCACACCTTTGAAGCCTTGCTATGCCACACTCCCACTCCCTGGTATTCAACCTGTTTTGGTTAATTCCGAAGGCGAAGAAATCCACGAAAATGGCGTAGAAGGCTTACTTTGTATCAAGCATCCTTGGCCATCTATGATTCGTACCACTTGGGGCGATCATGAGCGTTGTAGAAAGGTCTATTTCTCTGCTTTTCAGGATAAATACTTCACGGGCGATGGTTGCCGAAGAGACGAAGATGGTTTCTACCGAATCATTGGCCGCGTAGATGATGTCATCAATGTTTCTGGTCACCGTATAGGCACAGCAGAAGTCGAAAATGCCATTAATCAACATAGTAATATCGTAGAATCTGCTGTAGTAGGATACCCACATGACATTAAAGGTCAAGGCATTTACGCTTATGTCATTACGAATTATCCTGTAGGCGATGTAGAAGCTTTCCGCAAGGAAGTAGCTGACGTGGTACGACGAGAAATCGGCCCCATCGCTAAGCCTGATCAAGTCCAAATCGTACCTGGTCTTCCTAAGACACGCTCAGGTAAAATCATGCGCCGTATCTTACGCAAAATCGCTTCTAAGGATACTAGTAATCTTGGTGATATTTCTACTTTGCTGAATCCCGAAGTGGTCGAAGCGGTTAAGATTGGGGCTTTACAGATGCAAGCTTGAGACTACTCCGAAAGGGCTCCTCTTCAAAATACAATGTAAGGTTTAAGGCTTTGGGTAAAATTTGTCGTTTTGGCGATTTTTTTACCATATAAGGGATATAAGAAGCTTAAAGCATGGCGTGACACACTAGACACCAAAGACTTATAAGAAGGCCTGCGACCTTTTTAAGACA
>JAHDHB010000038.1:0-10165 GCA_020631545.1 Saprospiraceae bacterium
AAATTCCTTAAAGAAGCTAATAAAAACATTGATAAAAAGGATAGGAAACATTTATCGATAAAAGACGAATTTCAACGCTATCTTCAACTCTCTAGCGGTATTCGTAAAAGTAAAACACTTACTCACTGTAGAAAAATGAACAAAAGTTTAGATGAATTCTGTTTATCGCTTGACTAACGCTCTACTTCTCTAAGCGATAAACCCGCACTCCTTCCTTAAAAATGCGTTCTTTATCCAAAGTCATTTCCTTTAATTCTTTCTTGATATACGGTTCCATTTGATCGTTATAATGAGGACTATCTGGATGATTGGAAGCACCGTAGCAATTTATCGTTTCGATTTTTTCTACACCATCTTCCCCATAAGTAGCGAAAAGGATGAAAGATTCGCCTAAGGTCGATTCCATACGCCCATTTTTATAAGGTTTGGTATACATAGAGGTGAGCGTTTCGGGCAATCCACCAACAGGTAAATCCTTATCGCCCCGAACATGACGCTGTAAATCTCCTAACGTAATATCTAAGGTGCCAAAGTGCTTGAGTAAGTGCTTTTGAGCATAGCGCAATGCCTTGATATACTCCTCTTCTGGTAAGTCGCCATTTTGATCTATACTGCCTTTTTCTATCAAGTAGTTTAGGAGCGCTTGAATGGTTAAAGAGATGATTGCTGCTTGCTTATTTTCTGAATTGGTTTCGCCATTCCATTGCTTGACTCTGTTGATAACGGCCTTCAAATCAGGATAATCGGCAGGATTGATTTGGCGAATAAAATCCAAATTCTCCATAGAACGATGGTAGAGGGGAAAATGGAATTTACCGTCATACTTCAAGCGTTTTATATCTTCATACGACAATTTATCATAATCCTTCATCATTTCCTTGAAGCGAATGCTTCTTGAGGTATTGTGCTGCTGCCAGCCTTTAGTTTCTGAAAATACTACCGCTGAAGGATTTTCCTCATCGCAAGTACAATTCAATCCAGTATTGTTGGCATTGAAGACATAGCCACAAGCAGGATTTTCTACGATAATCAGCTCCTCTAAAGGTCGAAATTTAGCTTCCCATAGCGTCTCCTTAGTATTTCCAGGCACTATTTTTTTATAATCGTAGGCAGGATTTCGCTCTGGAAAAAGTCCTTGGTCTGCAAACATTATATTTCCTTCCTTATCAGCATAAACAACAACAAGGCTGGCCAACTGTTGCATTTCCATGGCTTTATAGAATTCTTCATAATTCCTAGCCTTATTCATATGAGACCATTGTTCTGCTTGACCGATAACCATATTGGAAGGAAAACGAAGGGAATAAAAACCCGTTTTATTCTTGACAGTTGGGCCATAGACACTCCAGTAAAATTTACGTTTGATAGGTATTTTTAGAAAACCAACTTTAACTTTCATTTTCAAGACACGCTCTTCAAGCTCTAGCCACTCTCCATCCATCAAGTATTGATGTTCGTTTTCGGGGTTCATTTCTAAGCGAAAAACATCATGAAAGTCATTGTAATTCACACAATGCGTCCAACCCAAATCAGGGTTTGTGCCCACAAATGGCGTAAGCCCTCCAGCAAATGTAGCTCCAGCAAATTCCCAGCCTTCTTCACTATGAATCGACAATTCATACCATGCTGTACTCCCTTCTAAAGGCTGGTGAGAATTCGAAATCAAGTAGGTTTTTCCAGTCGTCGTCTTCGAAGGCGCATAAGCAAAACCGTTGGAGCCTTTGCCTATGCTTTCTAGCTCAACCGGATCCAATTTGTCTTCAAAAACTCGAATTAAATCGTATTGAATATTTGAAATAAAGCTCATAATCAAGACATAACCCTTGATTACATCCTTTTCGGTCAGTGGAAATAACTTTTTGTGACGCACCTCCTTGGGGTGTTTAGTCGCATATTCATTAAGTCCTTGTACGTAGGCTCCGATTATTTTTTTGAACTTTGGCGAAAAAGTCGATTCGTATTTTTCTTCTACAATTTCATCTACTTTAAATAAAAAACCTACGGCATCCAACAAGGCGCCTTCCTTGCCGTCCACTTCTGCTAGTAACCTACGTACACCAAGGAGAGGTGTTTGAATATCTTCAAAATTATCTTCTGCATGTGCCCAGGCTAGGCCATAGGCTGCTTCTGCATCTGTTTTACTAAAAATATGCGGTACCCCCCATTTATCTCGAACGATTTGAATGTTTGTAGGATCAATGTTTTGCGCAAAAAGGGAAAGGGAGAACAAGGAGAAAAGGAGTAAGCCTTGAATTTTCATAGTAAACGAGTAATTTGCCTGACTTTAAGTGGGGCAAAGATACAAAAAACTATGTTTTCGCTTCGAATTACTCATTCGACTCATTTATAGATACTAGCAATACTACTAGCGATCAAAAAAAGTAGCGACAACTAAACGTCGCTACTTCTTCGAGTAGAATAATTAATCAAAAATATCTAACAAATAAAAGCAATTTCTTTGGTTAACAAACAAAACTACTTTATAGATGGTATTTTTTTTGAAATAGTTGCAAGTATGTGACATAATAAGTCAATGTATAACCTTTACGTTTTTACTTGGATTCCCTTCGCTTCTAAAAAATTACTGCGGATGATAAATTCGTTCTGAATTTGCCCTAATTTTCTCCTTGTCCATCGTCATTTCCTTCAAACCTTTATTAACAAAGAGTTCCATTTGATCATCGTAGTGTGGACTTTCTGGCTTGTTGGAAGCTCCGTAAGGAACGACGGTCTCTATTTTTTCCACACCATCTTTGCCATACGTAGCAAACATGATGTAAGATTCCCCTACCGCAGTTTGGTACATCCCTTTTTCGAAAGGCTCCAAATACATTTGTGTCAAGACTTCTGGAGCACCCCAAATCGGAAGTACCTTATCCCCTCTGACATGCTTTTGTACTTGCCCCAATTCAGGTTCGAGTGTACCAAAGTGCTTGCGTAAGTGCTGCTGGGCAAAGCCTAAAGCTTTAGCATATTCCTCTTCAGGAAGTGTATTATTTTGATCGGCCAAAACATTATCACGAAGGTATTTTTGCAAGAAATTGCAGGCTACCGTAACTAATGCTGCTTGTCGATTATCGATTTCAGCTCCGCCATCCCATTTTTGCAATACAGCTATAGCTTCTGCCAATTCAGGATATTTACTAGGAGAAAGCTGGCGTAGCACATCCATATTTTCTAGTGTACGCGTATACATTGGAAAAGAGTACTGAGAGTCATACTTAATAGCTTTCAAATCCTCCATATTCAACTTGTCAAAATCTTGGATAAGCTGATGAAATCGAATACTTCGAGCTGTGCTGGCTTCTAGGATGCCCATCGTTTGAGGAAATTGAGATTTCCTAGGGTTTTCTTCGCTACACGTACAGTCAAACGCTGTGTTATTCATATTAAATACATATCCACAATCGGGATTTTTAACAAAGATAAGACTATCTAAGGGACGGAAACTAGGTTGCCAGAGCGTAGCAGAAGTATCTCCCGGCATAATAGCTTCCCAAAGGTAATTGGAATTTCGTTCTGGAAACAGGCCATTATTTAAGAAGAAAATACGACCTGTTTTATCGGCGTAAGTAATATTTTGGTTAGCAATCTGCTGCATATCCAAGGCTTTACGAAATTCCTCATAGTTTTCCGCTTTGTTCATCCAATACCATTGTTCTGCTTGTCCCATCACCATATTGGAGGGAAAACGTAACGCATAAAAGCCTGATTTGTTTTTGAATGTAGGCCCATAAACGCTATAGAAAAAAGTACGTTTTACAGGAATTTTAAGCATTCCTACTTTGACTTTTAACTTTAGCGTCCTTTCTTCGAGCTCCATCCACTTTCCATCAAAATAGTACTTGTTTTTCTCCTTAGGATGCATTTTCAATTGAAAAACATCATGAAAATTATCTTGATTCGTGGTATGCGTCCAACCCAAATTTTTATTCGTTCCGACAAAAGGAGTTAGCCCTGCCGGCATCGTAGCACCAAGGAAATTCCATCCTTCCTCTGTTTCAATATGAACTTCATACCAAGAAACAGGCCCCGTCAAAGGCTGATGCGTGTTAGAAACTAAATAGGTTTTTCCGTCCTTGGTTTTCGTAGGGCTGATAGCGAAACTATTGGAACCACTCGCTACCGAAGTATAATCGAAAGCCGTGAAGTTATCCTCTAGAATACGTAGTAAATCATGATGGGTATTGGTCAAAAAAGTCATGTTCATCACGTAGCCCATAATGATTTCTTTGCCCTTGATGGGAAAAAGTTTTTTGTGTCGAACCTCTTCTGGATGGAGCTCAGCATAACGATTTACCCCTTGCTCGAATCCATTCAAAACAGCTTTGAATTTTGGAGAAAATGCTTGGTCAAAGTTTTCTTCTACCAGTTCCTTTGCTTTTACCATAAAGCCAATCGCATCCATAATAGCCCCTTTTTTCCCTTTTACTTCTCCTAGTAATCCTCTCACAGCAAGCATCGTTTCTTGCATATCATAGAAATTATCTTCTGCCTGTGCCCACGCCAAACCATATGCCGCTTCGGCATCAGTTTTCGTGTATATATGAGGTACGCCCCAAGCATCTCGGATGATGGTAATATTTTCAGGCTGAATAACCTGACCTACAGACATTTGACTCGCAAATAAAATCACGGATAGTAAACAGAGGAACTTGTTCATTTTAGTTAGCTAGAATTTTATGGGTGTAAAAAATAGATCAACAACGTGTAAGCATTTCCTTCAATTGAGAAAGAAAAACGCCAACACATCAGTGTTCTTAATAGACTATTCTAAATGGGAATATAAGGATGGAATTCTCTAGTGGATGTGCATACAAGATAAGTAGAAAACACTAGAAAAGTCAAGGAAATGTCATAAAACAAACTTACAACTTATGCCCCTGTTTGAAGGATTCGGAGCCTTGTTAGCGGAAAATTTTAAATTCTCCGCTAACTGGCAAGATGTAAACAAAAAAGTTTGTTGAAAACTTTTTCACCTCTGCACATTGATCTCTTCTAAACGTACGGCTAATTCTTCGAAGCTAGGCACGGATTCTAGTTCTAGCAAAACCTCTTTTTTAGACGTTTTTATCTTAGAAATACCAAGAAAGGGGTCTGCTTTACCCTTCGTTTTCAAGCCAATAACCCAAGCAGATGATTCCTTGAGGACCCCCTCAAATATAAAGTACTTCTCTGTTTGCTTAGTCGGGGAAATCACGCTGCGCTGATCGACAAAAGCAAGTTTCAAGACGGTATTATTGGTAATCGGTTTGTTTATTTTTATGCGTACAGTAATGAGCTTTTCAGGGTCTTCCTTTATAAAAACATCATAATTTCGCATTCCCATCCCATTAGGTTGGAAAACATAGTAAAATAAGCCTTTATTGGCTACGCCATCAAATTTTTCGCGATTGATGTTGCCGTATTGTTTTTGAAGGTTTCGAGAGACTCTTTCTTCTACCTTTTTTTCCTTGCTTACCCTTTTTCGATACTTAACACCGAACCATTTTTTTAAGAAACAGACTTTATTTTTATCTTCATCTTGAGTAGAACAAAAATGCCCCCCATTAATCGTACGCAGCCGTTTAGACGACTCCGTCTCCCAATTCACGTCTTGTGTAATTGGATCTCTTGTTCCAATAAACCCTTTTACGCTGCTCAATTTTCTTTCTCCTTTCGGAATCGGAGCTAATGCCGTGTAATTTTTCCCTTCTTTCAAGTCGATAGGTGTGTCGTTACAAGTAGCCTTCATCTCATACATCCCGACAGAATATAAGCGATTTCCATTGGAAACGGTTTGCATATTTCCTAGTATAATGCTTTGTTTATCATTGTATTCTTTGAGAGTTAATTTAACCGTATTTCGACAATCTTGTCCTTGTAGATCAAAGGAGTTCTTCTCAAAATAAAAGAGAAACCCATCTTTTGAACGAATTACGGTATCACGTTCGGTGGCAATATCAAAGATTTGTGTTTCTACAAGACTTCCTAACCGAGTGTTGATTTCTGAATTATCAAGTCTAATTTCTTGTTCTTGAACGATGGGGCTTGGAGTTTCAATGGGAGCTTCGACTGGAGGCAAATCAGGAATTTCTTCTATTCTATAATGCAATACCAACTCCACTCGACGGTTCATTTTCCTTCCCTCTTCGGTTAGGTTGTCGGCTTTGGGTGCAGCTTCTCCTAGGAAATCCATCCGTTGCATTTCCAGTGGTACACCTAGGAAAACCAGATATTCCGAGACACTTTCTACACGCCTTTTAGATAGGGCTAGATTGTAATCTTCGTTACCTTTACTGTCTGTAAATCCTCGAAGTTCGATGGAAGTGATGGGATAAGAAGCACACCATGATTTTAGATTGAGCTGTTCGGATTCCAGCAATTCATGGCTATCATTTTCAAAGTAAACCGCTTTTACAAGCGTTTGTGCATGGGCAAAAAGCCCAAGTAATAAAATTCCGATTACTAATGCCGCTTTATTCATGGCAATAAGTGTTTTGGGGCCAACGCAGAACGTTGCCTGATTAAAAAATCTCGGAATTTTTTGTGGAAAATTTGTTTTAAGAGTACTAACCCTTGCTATGCAAAATAGAAAAATTCTGATAGACTTTCAAATTGTTTACGGTTATTTGAATTAGGAATTACGAATTAGGAGTTAGCCGTCAGAACGGCTTTATTACTTGTACGCCTATTTTGTTATTGACTTAGGAACATCCAATTATCATCTAAATCTAGGTAACTGCCGTCTGGAAATACTTTTAGGAAGGTGTTGTTTAGAAATACTAGATTCGATTTTCGATTTTCTGGCGTGAAGGACAGACGATTGATGAGTAATTGGCCTTCGGGTGCTAGTAAGCGTTTGACATTTTGCAAAAAATCAACTTGCTCGAATGTTGCTGGAATAACATCGTCTAGGAAAATATCAATACAGACTAAATCATAGGTTTGGGAACAGGTAGCCGCAAAGATTTCGGCATCCGCACAAACCAATTCAATAGGCGACTTAAGGTGTTTTACGACATATTTATCCGCCAAATAAATGACTTCTTCATCAATTTCAACGCCCGTGTAATGATAGTTTTTGTGGAAGTTCTTCTCTAGCATTTCGGGAATGCTACCTAAGCCAAAACCTAGGATCAAAACCTCTTTGATATCCCGTTCATCGAGTGAAATCTGCTGGAAGGACTTGAAAAAATTGGTATACAAATCACCAAAAGAATAGATGGCGTTTTCTGTATTGAGCTGAAATCGACCTCTTGATAAAGCGACTTCTAAATAAGGGTTGTGTGTCCCTTCTCGTGCTTCCAATACAACGGGATACAAGTAACTCAACCAACGTTTGAAGAATGAAATTTGCAAGAGTTAAGAGTTGTTAACAGGGAGCGATTAGAAAAAGTTATCTATAATGTAGTGAAACTAATTTTTGCTTATGGCTCTAGTGTTTTCAGTACCCCCTGATTTCAATCAGGGGAACACAGAAAGAGCTTCGCTGTGCCTACTCCCAGCGGCGATAAATACTTGTATTTTTGAAGATATAAGCTAAGATTTCTCTATCTTCTTTGGTCAAAACTTTATTGCGCCGTGCAACAACCTTCTCAGCGGTTTCAATCATTTTATTCAATCGGAAAGTGGTAAAACCTTGTGCCCCCCCCCAAGAAAAAGAAGGGATGAAATTTCTTGGAAAACCAGCGCCATAGATATTCGCTCCTACGCCAATGACCGATCCCGTATTAAACATGGTATTGATACCACACTTCGAATGATCGCCCATCACCAGTCCACAAAATTGTAATCCTGTATTGACAAAGCTTTCAGAAGCATAGCTCCAGAGTCGAACTTCCTTGTAATTATTTTTGAGATTGGAGGTATTTGTATCTGCACCAATATTACACCATTCTCCTAGGATAGAATTTCCCAAATATCCTTCATGGCCCTTGTTGGAATAGCCTGTTATGATCGAATTGCCTACTTCTCCACCAAGCTTTGAATGAGGCCCAACCGTCGTAGGGCCATATACTTTTGCCCCCATTTTTACTGTGCTGTTTTGGCAAAGCGCAAATGCCCCTCGGATCATGGCGCCTTCCTGCACTTGTGCATTTTTACCAATGTAAATAGGGCCCGAATTAGCATTGAGGATAGCGCATTCTACCGTTGCCCCCTCTTCAATAAATACATTTTCGCTTCCTAGTACTCTATTCGTAGCACTAATAGGCTGCGAAGTTCTCCCTTTCGTTAGTTTCTCAAAATCCTGCTTAATGGCTTCACCATTCAAGGTAAAAATATCCCAGAGGTAATTGATTTTCAAGAAATCAGCCTTGGATTCTATACGATTTAGCCCACCAATTTCAAGCTGCGTATCTAGTATTTTAAATTGCTCATCGCTGATATTAGCCGCAATGAATTGTTGTTCCTTTATTAAAACATCTCCTTGGTGAAGCTCTGCGATTTCAGCACAAAGTGAGGGAGAAGGCAAGACACTACCATTGATGACAATGTTTCGTGCTTCTAACTTAAATTTATACTTTCTAGACAAATGTGGAGCCGTAAAATAGGAAAATGGGTTATTGAACCATAATTCCCATTTCTCACGAATGGTAAGGATCCCTACACGAATTTCTCCTACAGGCCGAGTAAAGGTAAGCGGCTGCAAACGTTCGTAGGATTTATCATCAAAAAGTATTAAATTCTCCATGAAACGAGTTGATAGTTAAGCGTTAGTAGTTAGGAGTTAGTAGTTGTATCTCTTGACTACTAGCTTTTAACTATGAACGCTCTATAATGTTGTCTCAAAATTAAAAAAATGGAGTAGAACTCAGTAGCTCTACTCCATTTTATTTTAATGATTTTATCAAATGATGAAATCATTCATTGTATACTGCTCAATTCTTCATCTTTGATAGATGAATTCAACAGATAAAAAAAAGCTCCCAAAAGGAGCTTAATATTTTAGAGTAAGAAGAAAGAGATTCTTGAATTATCCCAATTTCTTAGCAAACTTTGCAAATTTCTTATTGAATTTATCAATACGACCTGCCGTATCCACAAATTTCATTTTACCCGTATAAAAAGGGTGTGAAGTAGAAGAAATCTCCACTTTGACTAGTGGATATTCGTTGCCATCTTCCCAAGTAATTGTTTCTTTAGAAGGTGCGCAAGAGCGAGTGATAAAAGATTCATCGTTGGAGATGTCTTTAAAAACAACCATACGATAGTTATCTGGATGTATTCCTTTTTTCATGATGAATGATTTGCTTGTAACTAAATCGGACGCAAAGGTAAGTAAAAATATTACACTATCAAAATAGTAAGTCAAGGTTTTTTTATTGATTTATCAAAATTATCCTTTGCTATACTTCTCAGGCGGCAAAGCCACTACCACGTAGTGTGTAGAAAGTAGTGAGTCGAAGGACTTTTATGAAATACACTATTTTGCCAAAAATTAAACGAAACAAGTGAATTCTTAATTTTAAGTCCTTTGTTTTGAACTTTAAAAAATATTTATTTACTTTAGGCTATCATTTCTAGAGCCATCCGTTGTTTCCTTTTACTTTCAAGGTAAAAGGCCATGTCTTATGCCTGTGTTTAACACTAGTACAACATGAAAAACACGAATATTATAGTCAAGTTGCAATTAGTTGCAAAAGAAGAAGGACTGACAACCTTTAAGCGATTCATCGAAGCATTGGATGCGTACAAAGATCAACGATTATGTAGGCTTTATGAACATCTGCTTCAAGAAAATTACCATTTGATGGAAGTCCAAGATATTGATAAATCTAAAGCTTTTCAAGTCATTTTTGGTAAAAATGAGCCCTTCGATGATAAGGGAAAGAAGAAAATACGCCGTACGATTCAAGAACTTAGAAGTAAGCTAGGCGATTTCTTGAGCCTTGCTTCTTTTTGGAAAGATGATTCTATAAAAGTTAGAGCTTCGGTTAAGACGTACTCGGAATCGCGTAAGGTAGATTTGCTCTTCCACGCCCTTGATTCCTACTTGAAGTCTAGAAGAATTCAAGATGAGCTAAAACATAATAGATTGCTGGCAGAACTGCATCATGACTATTATTTCTTTGCTACAGAACAAAATTACAAGAAAAACTTTGACGTTATCTTGGATAAATACGATCAATCTTCTGATATGGCTATGGCTATTGATAAGCTTAAAGTTTATACCGAAAAACTG
>JAHDHB010000038.1:10175-22253 GCA_020631545.1 Saprospiraceae bacterium
TTGAAAAGACAAAGCGTTTTTTGGATTACTTGAATTGCTTAGCATGTAAGGAAACGGAAATCGTACATTTATTTCGTTTAGCGCTTGAGTTTTACTTAAACCCTAATCCTACTCAATATGAAGCATTTAAAAAATATTTTGTAAATAATTTAGCTACCTTGCGTTCTGAGCAGAATACTCTTTTTATTTTTCTAGTGAATGGATTATCTTTTATAAAGCATCCGAAAGGAAATATCCAAGAACGTTTTTTCCTTTTTCGGCTGGGTGATGAGAAGCAAATTTTAAGGGATAGTGGCATTCTATACAGCCACCTGTTTTTAAATATTGTACAAACTGCTTGTAAATTAAAGAAGTCTAGTTGGGCAAAATCGTTTGTCGAAACCAATAACAAGGATTTAGAACTAACCAAACACATTAAGGAGCAAATCATGTCATTAGCCAACTGTTACATATTATTCGGAGAAGGCTATTTTCAAGAAGCAAACAACCTTGAAAAAAAGATAGAAAAGATTGATTTTAGCTACACTCTTCGAAAACATGTAATTGGCTTCAAATGTGCGTATGAACTAGGAAAAGAAGATGCTTTTCCTAGTATTCTAGAACGTGAAGTTAATTATAGAGCTGTGCTCCAAGCAAATGAAAAAAAGGGGAATATTAATGAAGAATACAAGCATAAATCATATGCTTTTGTCAATTTTCTTAAAAAAATTGCCAACTACAAATACAATCAACACCATCTTTATGACTTACGCAAAGAACTGAAAACGAAAGGTGACAATATATTTGAATATATCTGGCTTTTGGAAAAATTGGAGGAACTTCAAAATACAGTCTGACCAACAAAGAAGAATTAACGACTTTCTCTTTACAAATCAACAAATCCCTTAAGTATAAAATCTCTAATATTCACTAAAACTAATACAGTTCCTATTCCTTTATGTTCTTTAGGAATTGTAATTTCATTCGTTATTGTTTGACTGCAATAAATAATATCTCCATTATTAATCACCTTGATTTCTGCTGGTATGACCAAATCGCCTGTAGGTTGTAAATACTTATCTGGTATTTCAAAATGGATTTTTAGTTCTCCATTAGTTTTCCCTATTAGTATTATCTCCCCTGAATCCACTTCCAAACAACTAGAAATACTTTGCTGAAAGCTTCCCACAACAAACATAATCGCTAAGAATCCAATAAAAACATGCTTTTTCATAAGGAGTAATTTTCAATTATAAAATAAGTAATTAAAAAATAACAGTTATTTCATCCAAAAACAGTTGCAAATTTCAGGTCATTTTGAATCAGGAAAGCAATACACAAAAAACCAAAAAGACTGACAGTCAACATAAAAACAATAGTAAATTAAATTTAATACCTAAAACCAAACAAGGTCATTCTTAAAATTAGCTCTTACAGCTATTTATAAAAAAGGCTATAAATTGCAATCGATTTGATACTTGAAGGAATGATGGATGGCTCCTAGATTCTCAAGTAACAATTTAATAAAAAAAACTCAAAAGGACTCAAGAAGTTTGGGTTTAAATCTGGGTCAATAAATAGACCCATCTTCTAAGTTGGACCGTTAGCCCTGTTAGAATAATACCTCAAAAGTGAGGTACATTTAGGTAGCTGGGTCGCGTTCCTGCTTTTCACTTTAGTGATGCCAGAATTTTGTTCTCGGGACGGGAAGTCAGAAAATCGTTCCGAGACTATTCTGGTTTTCACCATGCTCTACAAAAGTAAGAATTTTATACGGTTATGCATTCAAATAATCGAATAAAATTGGAATTCTTGTGCTAATTATCAACGTAAAAATCGAAAAAACAACAATTTTTGAACGTTCTTCTTACCCATTTGGCTAAAAAACAAGCTGTTTTTATTTTTTATATGCTCCGCATTTAAAAAACTTGACAATCAAATCCTTAAAACAATATTTACCCATACAGGTAACCCAAGACTATTGTCTTTTACATCAAAAATCAACCGTCCCACCCTGGAAAAAAAGCATCTTTAAATTGCACAATCTCTAATTTGGGTTTTAAAATAATGGAAATGATATCAAAGCGGATTTCACCCTCGTATTTTAGTCGTCCCATGTATTCACTTGAAGCTTCGTAAATGAGTTGAATTTTCTTAGGGGTTACGCTTTCTTCAGGATAACCAAAACGCCTAAACTCTCTTGTCTTCACTTCCACAAAAACCATAACGCCATCCAACTGGGCAATAATATCTAACTCTGCTTTACCAAAAGTCCAGTTTGTCTCTAGGATATCGTATCCCCTTTCTACCAAATAGCTTTTAGCCATCTTCTCCCCTAATTTGCCTATTTCGTTATGTCGAGCCATAAATATTTTTTTACTATCTTTGCGCTGTTTTGGGGCATTCTTGAAGTACCTTTTGTTCCGTAGTTCATTCCCTAGAAACAAAGCTAATTCATTTTATTTTATAATGTATGACAGGTTAGTATTTTTATTCTAAGCAAACAGCAGCTAACCAGATTACCTAAACAAAGATTGTTACGATTATGATGGATCAACTTATACAGGAATTCCCAGCTCAACTATCTGAAGCACTGGCGATTGGGAAGACAGCAACTATTCATGCACATAACAAACCGATTCAACATATTTTAGTCTGTGGTTTGGGTGGTTCAGGTATTGGAGGAAATTTTGTAGCGACGCTCACAGAAAAGGAAAGAAAAATCCCTATGCTCGTCAGCAAAGGCTATCACTTACCAAGCTATGTGAATGAAAACAGCCTTGTTATTTTTTCTTCTTATTCTGGAAATACAGAAGAAACAATGTCGGCTTTTCAACAAGCAGAAAATACAGGCGCAAAAATCGTTTGTGTCGCTTCTGGAGGAAAATTATTAGCACAGGCAGCCCAAAAAGGTTACGATCATATTGCTGTTCCAGCAAACAAGCCTTCTCCAAGAGCTTGCCTAGGATATTCGATTGTACAACAGCTATTTGTTCTTAAAGGTTTAGGTTTAATTTCCGACAAATGCATCCAAGAAATTGAAGGTTCTGTCGATTTCTTAACTAAGGAAATGGAGGAAATCAAAAACAAAGCTCAGCACATCGCCAATTTCTTAGAGGGTAAAATACCTGTGATTTATTCAACGGATGTCATTGAACCAGTAGCCGTCCGATTACGTCAGCAAATCAATGAAAATGCAAAAATGCTTTGCTGGCATCACGTTATTCCTGAAATGAACCATAATGAATTGGTCGGATGGCGCGAACAAAATGAAGATCTTGCCGTATTAATTCTACGTAATAAAGATGATTATTACCGAAACCAAGTGCGTATTGATATCAATAAGGAAGTTATCAGTAAATATACCTCTACGCTTATTGAAGTCTACTCCAAAGGACAAAACCTAGTAGAACAATGCATGTATCTAGTACACCTTGGCGATTGGATCTCTTGGTACGCTAGCGAATTATATGATGATGTCGATGCTGTTGAGGTAGATGTTATTAATTACTTGAAAGGCACTTTAGCAAAAGCTTAATTAGTTTAGAGTTAAAAGTTTGGAGTTAAGAGTTTCTCTTAATTACTTGTCAATCACGAGGCATATAACTCCTAACTTTTAACTCCTAACTCTTAACTATCCCCCCCTCCATGGAAAAGGTTATTGTAAAAGACTTAGGGATTGTAGATTATAAGGAAACTTGGGATTTACAGCAAACCTTGCTTAAGGAAGTTATTGAGATAAAACGACGTAAGGAGAAGACGGGAGAAGAGGCAAAGCACTATTTTCTTTTGTGTGAACATTCCCCCGTTTATACCCTAGGGCGGAGTGGAAACAAGGAGAATTTGTTGTTGAATGATGCGGAATTAAAGGAAAAATCAATTGATTTTTATAAAATTAATCGTGGTGGAGATATCACCTATCATGGTCCAGGGCAAGTGGTAGGGTATCCTATTCTTGATTTGGATTGCTTTTTTACCGATATTCACAAGTTTGTGCGCTATATCGAAGAAGCTGTCATTCGATTGCTTGCAGAGTATGGGATTGAAGGAGAGCGAATAGAAGGCGCTTCCGGAGTTTGGCTCAAGGCTGGAAATGGGAAACCAGATCGAAAGATTTGTGCCATAGGCATCCACTTAAGTCGTTGGGTTACGATGCACGGCTTTGCTTTTAATGCTAATACTGAACTTTCTTATTTTACGAATATAATTCCTTGTGGAATAACGGATAAGGGTGTAACTTCCTTGGCTTCTGAATTGGGTAGAGAAGTTGACATTCAAAAAATAAAAGAGGGGCTTAGCCGTCATTTTAGTGTACTTTTTGAGTATGAGATAGCTTAGAAGAGACTAAATGATGATTTTTTTAAGCTAACTCACACACTTTTTGAGCAGGTAAAAAACAAATGCCCTTGTTTTCTCGTATAATGAACAAAGTAACCTCTGTAACGCACTGATTTTCCTTTAGAAAATCTAAAATGCTTTACGTTCTACTCCCGGCAACTGTCGCGGATAATACAGTTATGTTTTTTGCAAGAGTGAGGCCACTCCTAAAAGGTTCTTCTTCAAAATACGATGTAAAATTTAAGCAGTATGATATTTATTATTTATTAGCAAACAATAATTTACCCTAGGAAGGCTTCATACTCCTTACATCTTAAATCGTATTTTTTCATTAATTTCTACTTTTCGAAGTAAACTCAAGAGTTCATTCATTAGTTACTAAATTAGAACAGCAACAGCATCCATGAAAAAAGATATTCCAGTACATAAAGTCGAAGATATAGCGGTAGCAATTATCCCAGAAGAAGGGGAAACTCCAGAATTTTGGGAAGTCTATCTCGTTAATTTAAAAGAAGATGGAATCAATAACATCTTGGTCAATTCTACGGGCTATGGCCAAATTGATGGTGAGAACGTTAAAACAACTACACTACGCTACTACTATGAGCATATACCCCCTGCTTCTTGTGTGAAAATTGAAATACTACAGCACAAACTCAGAAAGTTAGCCAACGAATATTGGGTTAGTTTTTCGTTGAATGGTCACATGTATGACAAAAAATACATCTTTGTTCAAGGAAGCTTAGATACTACAAATTTCACTGAAATTCCCCTTTTGGATCGTGGAGGCGTCATGATTAAATAGTAAATTGACTTAAAGGTATAAACCTCAACACCAAAACACTAACTCCAACATTATCAAACCCTTACCTATTCCAAATACCCCCTTCTATCTGATGTTCCCTCTACAACATATAACGACCTAACCACTATACATTTGCCCTCATTTCCCCTAAACAAAAAGTTCTAAATTTCAGAAAAAACAAAAGAATCCGCTGGTAGGTCTTTGGGGGTTACCTTATTGACGGGTCGAAGGTAGCGCCTTCTACCGATTTCCCTTCTTTTTTCCTAAGCCTGAATCATTAATTCAGTTCCATAGCCTTGTTTTACTTCCATTTGGCAAAGAATTTAGTATATTTGCGCTTTGCTATAAAACGTTATTTATCATTATTTAACCTAATTTATGAGTAAGCGAAAATTCATGACGGTACTCCGTCAAGATGCAGGAGAGCAGGCGGCTGTTAAGTTGTTGCACAATGAATATAATGAAAAGGGCGATGCTGTACGAATAGCTCAATTTGACGAAGACGGGAAAACTGTAGTTTCTATCCTTGAACGAACTTATGATGACCAAGGAAATACCATTCTTGAGGTTCTTACTGTTGAAGGTCAAGAACTCCAACGTGTTGAGACAGCATATTTGGAGAATGGCAAACTTGCGGAGAAAAAAATGCTCGTAGAAGGTAATCAACTTGATCACCACCTAAAATATACTTGGAATTCAACTTATACAGAAGCGAAATTAGCTTATTTGGATGAAGAAGGTAATGTAGCGCAACAAGAATTTCATACCTACGATGAACAGGGGAATGTCCTTGCAGAACGTTTTATAGACGAGGATGGAAGTGAGTTGGAGGCTTGTCAATATGCGTATGACGAAAAAGGTAACTTAGTCAAAAAAATCGAAAACCAAGGTGGGTTTGAGATGACAACGACCTACAAAAATCAGTATAACGAAGGAGGACTTCTAATTTCAGCAGTGAGTACGGATGAGGATGGAGATGAGGAAGTAGAAGAATACGAATATTTTGAGGATGGAACGAAAAAAATGGAAGCCAAAACGAATGTAAATGGCGCGCGTGAAGTTACTTATTTTGATGAAAAAGGACGTCGGAAAAAGGAACTTCGGTATGATGAAACGGAATTCCTTGTCCTAGAGTCTTCCTCTTTTTACGGAGAAGAACATGATTTCCCCTTGTATCGCAATGAACGTAAAGACCGTAAGGTTTACAAGCTTATATTTGAATATGAGATGTACGAGGCATAGTTGAGTTTACTCCGAAAAGTCGTAATTTTTAAAAATTACGATGTATGAAAGTCTCCTTGCGTAAATTATGATTTGCTAGCAAATCATATACATCACACTTCTTACCCCAAAAGACACCCAAAACAAACTCATAATCAACTTATTGCAAAACAATCCTTTTAAAAAAGGAGTTTCTATTTAACTCAAAAGAGGTATTGTTCATTAGCATTTTATAGTATTTATTAATCATCAATCGACACAATGGCAGAATTGGAAGAAGAATTGTTTGAGCATCATCGATATGTTGCTGATCCGGGGCAAAAACCTTTGCGTATTGATAAATTTTTGGTCATTCGTATCGAACGAGCTACTAGGAATAAAATTCAAAATGCGATCCTTGCAGGGACAGTTTTGGTGGATGGTAAGAAGGTAAAACCGAATTTTAAGATCAAACCGGGCCATACCGTAACGATTCTACTCCCCAAGCCTGTAAAAGAGAAGGGAATCCGCGCACAGAACATTCCTTTGGACATCGTTTTTGAGGATGATGACTTGTTGATTATCAATAAGCCTCCAGGTTTAGTCGTGCATCCTGGTATCGGTAACCATGACGGTACATTGGTCAATGCGCTTGCTTATCATTTTCGTGATTTACCTGTGATGAAAGGCAATCAGTCTGATCGCCCAGGTATCGTTCATCGCATAGATAAAGACACTTCGGGACTAATGCTTGTGGCCAAAACAGACTTTGCGATGAGCCATTTGGCCAAGCAGTTTTTTGACCATACTATCCATCGCCGATATCAAGCACTTGTTTGGGGAGAATTGGACTCCGATGAGGGAACACTTTCAGAAAACATTGGCCGACATCCAAGAAATCGCTTGGAGATGTGTACTTTTCCTGAAGGAGAAGAGGAGGGAAAACGCTCTGTTACTCACTATAAGGTACTAGAACGGCTTTATTACGTCAGCCTTGTAGAGTGTCGTTTGGAAACTGGACGTACGCACCAGATACGCGTACACATGAAATACAATGGAAATCCGGTCTTCAATGATGAACGATACGGCGGAGATCGCATAGTAAAGGGAACTGTCTATACAAAATACAGGAAATTTGTCGAAAACTGTATGGCACTTCTTCCTCGGCAAGGATTGCACGCAAAATCTATTGGTTTTGTGCATCCGACTACAAATGAAGAGATGTATTTTGAGTCTGATTTACCAGAAGACATGCAAAGTTGCTTAGATAAATGGCGTGGCTATGTCGCTGGACGAAAAGATAAGGTTTAGGTAGTTAAGAGTTATGAGTTAGTAGTTAAGAGTTGGCTTGTGGCGTGAGCACCAAAAAGTTAAACGATGTCTGTTACTGTAATCGCTAAGGATTAGGCATTATTAATAAGGTGGCCGACCTTCTTATAAGTCTTTTACGTGTAGGATGTTACGTCACACTTATATCTTCTTAAATCTCTTATGTGGTAAAAAAATCGCCAAAACGACAAATCCACATCTAGCCTATCGTTCGAAGTCTACGGTGTAACCATCTTCTATTCTAGGGACGAGCACCCAATTCATGCTAAAGTTCAAACGTTCGCAAAAACCACATTCTTGTGTAGATACTTTATAGGTAATCTTCTTTTCCGTCTCCTTCTTAAGGACTTCTCTAGTAAAAAAAACAGAGCAAGTTCCTTCGGCATACCTTCCTAAAAGTGAATACCGAGTAAAATCTATAGCGGGAAGTTCTGCTTCAGAACATGTGGTAGAATTATGAGGAAGGAAACCAAGTTCGGCAAAATCCTCTTCGTCTCGGATTACATATTGTTGATTCAACATCCCCACATCAGAGAAACAGGCACCAATATCATAATCCATGATGATCAAACCGAGGTTTACGTCCATTCCTGAACTACATAAATCTTCGTTTTTCTCACAACTATTGAAAGATACTCCTAACAAAAACAGGCATATAGCCAATATACTCAAATTTTTCATACTTTCTGATTCATACTTCCTTCTCTTACCCACTATCGGATCGACTTCTCTAGCAACTAAGAAGGAAGGGGACAACGATATAATAACCCTATACGGAAATACTATGCCAAAAGATACAATTGACAAGATATAATATGGGAGGATTCGCGGATAGTAAAGGTTAAATTCTGTCTAAATTTAAGCATTCTAAATGAAATTTCCTCATTCTCCTCACTTAAGAAAGCGTTAAATTTTCCACAAAATGTTAATAAGTAATGATTTAGGCTGTAGGTTAATGTCTTAGAAGTTACACCTTTCGTTTAATCATCAAATTACTATTTGTTTTGAATAACAAGGAAATAGGAGACATCTGTAGGAAACTCCCTCCCAAAGTCTCTCTCCTCTTTTGCTTTTTTTTCTCATCTTTGCAGTACTATGAATCGAAAACTATCCCTTCAGGAGCTAAACCGTTTAACGGTAGCAGAATTTAAGACTAGAAAAAAGTCTCCTATTGTAATTATCTTGGACAATGTTCGCAGCGCTCTAAACGTTGGTTCTACCTTTCGTACGGCGGATGCTTTTGCCCTGCAAGAAATCGCGTTATGTGGTATCACCGCTCAACCTCCACACCGAGAAATCCTAAAAACGGCTATTGGAGCTACAGAATCGGTGAATTGGCAACATTTCCCTTCTACACTTGATGCTGTAAACTATTACAAGGAGCAAGGTTTCTTTATTTATGCGGTTGAACAAACCGAAAACAGTATCCAACTGAATGAATTTAAAGCAACTCCAGCGGGGAAATATGCGGTAATAATGGGCAATGAAGTTAAAGGAGTAAATCAAAAAGTCATCGATTTAGCCGATGGTTGCTTGGAGATTCCTCAATTTGGGACTAAACATTCGCTCAATGTCTCGGTCTGCACCGGCATCATTATTTGGGAGCTTTTCCGACAGAAAAACATTAAAAATCAAGACTAAAAATGGATGCTACTTTTTGGAATACTTACTACGAAACAGATAACATGCCTTGGGATGCTGGCAGTATTACGACTCCTCTAAAGGAATATATTGATCAATTAGCGGATAAAAACATTCGTATTCTTATACCCGGTTGCGGAAATGCTCATGAGGCAGAATACTTGGTAAAACAGGGTTTTACGCAAGTATATGTTTGTGATTGGGCAAAAGAAGCCTTATCCAAATTTCGAGAAAGAGTTCCTCATTTCCCTGAATCACATCTAATCCTAGCAGATTTCTTCAAATTGGAAGAACAGTTTGATTTAATTCTGGAACAAACCTTCTTTTGTGCATTATTGCCTGCATTGAGGCCAGCTTATGCCCAACAAATGCACCAATTGCTAAGTCCCAAGGGAAAACTTGTGGGGCTGCTATTTAATATGGAAAAGGAAGATGGGCCTCCTTTTGGCGGTGATTTAGTGGAATATCAATCGCTCTTCCAACCTATTTTCGAGCACGTGAAAATTGAGGAATGCTATAACTCTATCAAACCGAGGCAAGGAAAAGAGTTTTTTATACAATTAAGGAAAGCGTAATTTTTTCAGGAAGTTTCTGGTCTCAGGGGCTATTCATGGGGAACGTGGAAATTCCCCATGAATAGGCTCTATTTATACCGCTCTACCTGTACAATCTCAATCCGCCTTTCCCTTGATGCTTCTACACTATAAATCGAATTCCGTGGGTCTTGGTAGCTATCGCTTATTCCAGGAGGCGATGTGACTTCGCCAAAGGGGACTTCTACGAATTGTACTTGATTGTTTGCGAGGTAAGGAATGAGGATTCCTTTACCATATTGACGGAAGAAATTTCGAGCGCTACTTATCCTACGTTTCGCTAAATGATGGTTGTATCTAGTAGGAGATCGTGGGCTCGTATAACCTTTAATGGATACTTTTATTTTGTATCCCTTCATTAAGGTTTGCAACAATAATTCCGTGAATTCATTTAGATCTTCATCTCCTTTTCTAACTTGAAGTTCAAAGAAATCATCCACTTTCTGCGCTTCAACATAATTTCCTCTAGCATATTCCTGCTTATATTTTTCCTTCATGGAGTAGTACCAAAAGTAATGCGATTCATAATTTTGATGGGTAGCAATAGCCATCGTATTGGAATCTGGTTCATCATTATGAAAATATAACGTTACAGGCAGAATTTCTTCTAATTTTTTGAATAAAGTACGTGCTTTTTGAGGTGGTGTAGTGCTTGTCATCGTTGACGGTAGATCCGATGCTACTGGAGATACAGGTGCTTTGGGCTTAGGAGGTACGACAACGACAGGCATTTCCTCTTCAGGAATTTCTTCTTCCTCCTCCTCTTCTTCTAGATAAACGGCATAGAGGTCATTACAGCAAGCTTCTCCTTCGTTCAAGCTCAAAGAACCTTCTCTATTGGAAGAAAGAAATGCCATTGAATTATCTCTATTTAGGACATAATAGACATCGTTATAACTACTATTCAGGGGAAAGCCTGCATTTGTTGGAGCGAGCCAATTTTCCTTCTCTTTTTTAGCATAAAAAATATCGTAACCTCCTAAGCCTTCATGCCAATTAGAGCTAAAAAAAAGCGTTTGGGTCTTTTCATTGTAAAAAGGAGTCACCTCATCATCTATAGAGTTAATAGTTGGGCCTAAGTTTACTGCTTTGCCGCATTCCCCATTTTTATTAATTGGAGCAGCCCAAATGTCCATTTTTCCTTCTCCTCCAGGTCGATTGGATGCGAAGAAAAGGTAGCTTTGTTTTTGTAGGCTATCAAAGCCAATGCTTGGGTGGGTAGACGTGTAATTTTCTAAATTAATGCTTGCGCCTAATTTTTTACCACTCCCCCACGCTCCTTCACTTTTCTCACTAAAGTAGATAGCACAGGTGATGGATGAAGTGCTTTTTCCATTACAATGCGTGTAATACATTCGATTTCCATCAGCGGTAAACGTACTATTTGCAATATGCTCCTCCTCTTTCTCAAAGCCTGCTAATAACTCCCCTTCTGCTAGGTCTTCTGATAGGAGGAGTTTTGCTAAATACCGCTCTTTACCTCCTTTTTCAGCTACCGGAAAACGCATAGAGGAATAATACAAACTATCATTTACTAAGAATGGAGCAAATTCGGAATAAGGTGTATTTATCTTATTTTCAAGCCATTCAATCTTTAGTGGGGTATAGTCATCAATTATCGATGGAGCTGCTTGGCAAGCAAGAATTTCTTGTTTTGCTTTCTTATAATAAAACCCTGTTGCCGTCGTATCTTTTTCTAGATACTTAGCAAACAAAACTTCCGATTCTTCATAATCTTCCAACTGTTTCTTTACAGTAGCACTCCAGAAATATAGTAACGGAAATTGTTCTGCTTCTTTAGCACCTGCGATTTTAGTATAGGCTTTATCGGCCTCTCTAAATGCATTCTCATGTCGGCAAGCCTCTGCATATTTGTACAAAATAGAAAAGTCATTCGCTTTGCGCTTCAAGGCATCTTTATAGCATTGAGCTGCCGAATAATACTCATCTCTTTCCATGGCTCGATCACCTGCACGTTCATATGCTTTTACACTTTGAGCACTTAGTTCACTGCCTAAAAGCCCTATGCATACTAGCAAAAAAAAGTATTTTAGTTCACCAACTATGGATTTTCTACTCCATGCGTTCATATTGTGTTCTTTTGAATTACGAATTACGAATTAAGAGTTGACCTTAGGCAGCAATTCTCGGTTTGACATAAAAAACATGTTTTTAGTAACTAATGAGTGCTCT